>DAITAE010000251.1:0-1837 GCA_036824445.1 Streptosporangiaceae bacterium
TTATGTCAAGACTCATTAGTGGCACGAAGGACACACTTCGGCTACCTCGTCCATGGTGGCCGGCTCTGTGGCGCTGACGGCAATCCGGTCGAAGCCGCGCAATGGGGCAGGTGTCAGTGCTGCTGCTCGCCGGGCTTTCTCCCCGCTCGCTAGCTCGTGAACCTTGCGGTGGGCGAGGTCCGCTCCGCACCGTGGCTCTCCGCAAAGGTTCTCCCTGGCATTCCGTGAGAACCCTCGGGCCGCTGCGTCGCCTCGCCGCGCGGCGCCGGCCGCCCGTCCGCGGCCTCGTCGCGGGCACTCACCGCCGAGCCCGTGCCTCCTCGAAGGAGCACGGCCCCCAGTGTTGCCGCCCCCGCTGCGAAGAGGGCACCTACGAGAAAGGCGGTGTGGTAGCCGCCGGCCAGAGCGGTGAGCTGGCCCTCGCCCGACGCCAGCAGCGAGTCGGTCCGGGCGGCGGCGAGGCTGGCGAGGATCGCCAGGCCGAGCGCACCTCCCATCATGAACGACGTGTTGACGACGCCCGACGCGAGTCCCGCCTCGCTTGCCTCGACGTCGCTCATCGCGGCGAGCAGCAGCGGATTGAGGGCCATACCGGCGCCCAGGCCGAGAAGAATCATGTTCGGGAGCACGTCCACGGTGAAGGTGCCGTCGACCGGCGCCCGCGCGAAGAGCGCCAGCCCAGCCGCCGCGAGGAGCAGCCCGGCCGCGAGCGGTGCCCTGATGCCGAAGCGCATCACGAGCTTCGCGGACAGGCCGAGCGAGAGCACGGCCATGATCAGATTGGCGGGCAGGAAGGCGAGGCCGACCTGCAGCGGGCTGTAGCCGAGCACGAGCTGGAGGTAGAGGGAGGAGAGAAAGAACCACGCGAACATCGCGGCTGCCCACAGGACACCGGCGACGTTCGCGGTCGAGACGTTTCGCAGCCGGAAGAGACTGAGCGGCACAAGCGGTGCCCGCGTTCTCGCCTCGATCGCGAGAAACGCTCCAAGGAGCACGCCGGCGGTGGCCAGCAGCCCGAGCGTCCGAGCGGAGGTCCAGCCGACCTCGTTACCGTTCACGATCGCGTAGACCGCGAGCATCAGCGAGAAGGTCGCGGTCATCGCACCCGCAACATCCAGCCGTCGTGACGCGGGCGCGGCCTGGGCTCTGGGGAGCATGAGCCGCGCCAGGACGAGGACGGTGACGCCGATCGGGACGTTGACGAGGAAGATCCAGTGCCAGCTGAGGGCGCCCGTCAGAATGCCGCCCAGCAGGACGCCGATCGTTCCGCCGCCCGCGGCGACGAAACCGAAGACGCCCATCGCCTTCGCACGCTCCACCGGCTCGGTGAAGAGGGTGACGATCAGCGAAAGCGCGGCCGCCGAAGCGATGGCGCCGGCGAGACCCTGCACCGCGCGAAAGCCAACCAGCTGCGCCTGCGAGGCGGCGAGCCCGGCGCCGAGTGAAGCCAGCGTGAAGAGCGTGATCCCGATCAGGAACAGACGCCGGTGGCCGAACAGGTCGCCCAGCCGGCCCGCCAGGAGCAGGAACCCGCCGAACGTGAGCAGGTATGCGTTCGCGACCCACGCAAGCGAGCTCTCCGAGAAGCCGAGATCCTCCCGGATCGACGGCAGGGCGACCCCCACGATCGTCACGTCGAGAACGATCATCAGGTACCCGAGGCAGACAATGATCAGCGCGAGCCAACGGCCCTTGTTTGTCATCGGTTCAGGCATGTCCCTTGCCTCCTACGTCGTTGCGTCTACAGAGGAGTCGGAGCGCGCTTCCGGATCTCGACATGCCGAGAGCGGGTCGTCTGCCGGGTGCCTCAGCGACCGTCGCCACCGATGACTTCCGG
>DAITAE010000251.1:1937-6806 GCA_036824445.1 Streptosporangiaceae bacterium
GTAGAGGACGTGGTGCTGGCCAACGACCGTCCGGTCGGGATCGTTGCGCAGCAGGTCATGACCTGGCTTGGCTGGGCGTGAACGGATGCTGGTCACCGAGAAGGTCTTCGGTTTCCTGATCGGGCGGGCCTTTGGCGGGCCCCGATTCTGACGGGATCAGGGCTCGTCGACCGCGCCGCTGCCTCCGGCCGCCTTGCCCGGCAGCCGGGTTCGACCGGCTGCCGAAGCGAAGCCCAGCCAGGTGTGGCGGTTGCCGGCCCAACACCACCCGACTTTCGGCGCATTGCGGTTCTCACGGCCGTCCCGGCCGGTGCCGTTGCTGATCCACAGCGCGGGGGTCCGCGCGTCGGGCATGCCGCCGGCCTTGCGCAGCCTCGACCCGATCGTCATGAAGCAGTGATTCCGCTCGAGCACCTCAGGTTGCTGGAGCAGCCAATGAATGCCTTCGCCCAGCGTGAGAGGCGTCCGTCCGGCGGCAATGATCGCTGGCAGGGCCTCGTCAGGACTCCAATTCGCCATGTGATCGCCTCGGTCGGGGTCCACGGTGACGTACACGGGCCCCGCTGGCAGTTCGACGGACTCGATCGGGGCGAACTCATCAGCGTCGGACATGTCCGCCACGACGAACCCGCGCTTGCCGCCGTGCTCGAGCAAGGGAGCGAGCTTCGACGCGGGGGCACGGTCCGGGTGCATGACCAGGAGCCCACGATCGGTGCGGGCCCGGCCCACCTCCTCGCGAAGCCGCGCGGGGGAGAGGCCGCCGATCTCATGAGCGCCGAGTTCGATCAGCCGCTCGGCTTGCTCGGCCAGCGCGGGCAGGTGTTGTAGCGCGGTTGGCACGCCGGGACCTCCGGGAAGGGTTCGGCCAGGCAGGCCTTCGTATAACGCGGCGCGGTACGACCCGGTTCCAGCGCCGTCATCGTGCCGCACGTGCCCTCTGCCCGCACGATGATGCTCAACGACTGGCGCGTGTCACCCGCTGCCCCCACGAACTGCCGGAACGGTGTGATCGTGCCGGATGCGGTGGAGCGCTCGGCCCGTCAGGAGAGGCGGCGGCGCCGGATCCACCAGACGCAGAACCCGGCGAGGGCCAGGGCGAGTGCGAGGAAGATCGCCGTCTCATACCACTGGAAGGCCCAGTAGCGGACCGCGGGCTGGTAGGTCACCAGCTGCCGAAGGTGAAGACTGCCGATGTGGGCGTTGCACTGCTGGATGGAGCCTGTGGTGCAGGCCTTCGTGGCCGGGCCGGTGAATACGTGGCCGCTCGCGGTGATGCTCTGGTTCGACAGGACCCAGGCGGCGCCGGGCAGGTGCACGGCTGCGGTCACGGTCATCGGGCTGCCGCTCCCCGTCCCGGACGTCACGCCTTCGATGTTGGCGGCATTGAGCGCCGAGATTGCGTGCAAGGGCGTGATCAGGTGCGGCCGGATCCACAGGGATATGGTGATCAGCACGCCGATGAAGGCGGCCAGGGTGACGGCCATGGCGGGCACGGTGCGGCGGATGAGCACTCCGATGGTGACGCCGAGGGCGAAGGCGAACGCGGCGTAGCCGAGGGGGGTGATGCCGCGGGCGCCGAACAGCAGCGGGGCGAAGCGGTTGATGCCGCTGGTCCCGTTGCGGCCCTGGGGGAGTGCGAGGGCGTGGTCGACCGGGCTGGCCCACCAGCCGATCATGAGGCTGAGCAGCCCGGCGGTGGCCATGGCAGCCAGGCCGATCAGGCCGAGCTTGACCACCAGCCAGCGGGTCCGGGTGACGCTCTGGTTCCAGGCCAGCCGGAAGGTGCCTGCCTCGATCTCGCGGGTGACCAGCGGCGCGCCCCAGAAGACCCCGATGATGGCGGGTACGGCGTACAGGATCGCCACACCGCCGTCGTATAGGGCCTTGTAGGTGGGGCTTGCCTTCACCTGGTTCATGAAGCTGTTGGTGAGCGTCCCGCAGTCGCTGTGCGCCTGGCAGGCCGCGATCCCGCTGATGTCATACAGGTGGGCCAGGTGCGCGCCGGTGACGGCCAGGGCGATTGCGATCACGGCCAGGGCGGCGGCCGCCACGATGGCTTGGGCGCGGAACTGGCGCCAGGTCAGCCAGATCATCGTTGTACCTCCAGTGCGGGCGCGCCATTGGACGCGGGGTCGGGGGTGTGGCTCATGTAGGCCAGGACCAGGTCTTCCAGGCCGATCTGCTCGACGACCCAGGCCGGGTCGTCGATGGGGCTGCAGGTGCGGACCAGCAAGGTGGTCTGCCGGTCGGTGTGGCTGGCCGAGATGACCCGCCAGTCGGCCGGCCAAGTGGCGGGGTCGCGGCGCGGCCCGGTGAGCAGGTGATGGGTAGCGAGCAGGTCCTCGACCTCTCCGGCCACCCGTACCCGGGAGTTGACCAGCACGATCAGGTAGTCGCCGACCCTTTCCAGGTCGGCGACCAGATGCGAGGACATGATCACATTGACCTGGCCACCGGCGGTGAACTCCATCAGGCTTTGCAGGAACTCGCGGCGGGCCAGTGGGTCCAGGCTGGCGATCGGCTCGTCCAGGATCAGCAGCCTGGGCCGCTTGGCGATGGCCAGGGTCAGCGCGAGCTGGGCCCGCTGGCCGCCGGACAGCTTCCCGGCCCGCTGAGCTGGATCCAGGCCTAGCCGCCCGATCCTTTCGCGGGCCAGGGCGGCGTCCCAGCCTGGGTTCATGTGGGCGCCCAGCCGCAGGTGATCGGCCACCGACAGCCCGGCGTAGGTGGGCGTGTCCTGAGCGACGAAGCCGACCCGGGCCAGCTGCGCCGGGCTGCTGGCCGGCACGCCGCCGAGGACCTCGATCGCCCCGGTAGTCGGCGCCAGCAAGCCGGTGGCCAGGTTCAGCAGGGTTGTCTTCCCGGCGCCGTTCGGCCCGACCAGCCCGACGACATGCCCGGCGGGGACGCTCAGCGTGCAGTCGGTCAGCGCCCACCGCTGCCGGTACCGCTTGCCCAGTCCCCGCGATTGCAGAACGGTAGTCATAGCGCTTCCTCCTTAGCGGCGGCCCGGAAGGTGTCCCGGTACAGCGCCTCGATGCTGTCGTCGTCCAGGCCGGCCCGGCGGGCCTTGGCCAGCCAGCGCTCAAGGTCGCGGCGGAGCGGCCCGTGCGCGGCCAGCGAGCCATCGCCGAGGGTCGCGGTCACGAACGTCCCGACTCCCGGCCGGGCAGCCGCCAGCCCCTCGTATTCCAGCTCCCGGTAGGCCTTGAGCACCGTGTTCGGGTTGATCGCCAGCGTCGCCACCACGTCCTTGACCGTGGGCAGCTGGTCACCCACGCTCAGCGTGCCGAGCCGCAGCGCCTGCCGCACCTGCTGGATGATCTGCAGATACGGCGCGACGCCCGAGCGGCCGTCCAGGTGGAACTCGATCACCGTTCCTCAATTCATCTAGGTAACTAGCACAATAGCAGCACATCAAGCTGGCAGGTCAAGGGGCGATGCCGGGTAGTGTGGCCAGCGCTGCGGCGCTCCGGGTACCGCACTCATCCGGGTGCGGGCCCACGGCCTGCTGGGGATGAGTACGTGCGCACGCCTGCGAAGGGGAGCAGCCACCACCATGGTGGAGCTGGCTGCGTCCCAGCCGGTGGTAGCCCCGTAGCGCGGTCGGCTGCATCATAAACGGACTATTGTGTGCGCCGGCCGGCGCGCAGAATGAGCCAAGGGACTGATGATTCTCTCCGGTGTCGGGCCACATGCCGGCGCCATTACGGAGGAGCGTTATGCGAACAGGCAGCAGCCAGGCAGACGATCCGCCAGCAGTCACGCAGCAGGCCGAGCCGCCTGCCGATGCTCCGTCCGCCGCCACCCGGCTGGTCACCTGGCACGGCGATCTCCTGGTCTGGGTCGACCAGCTCGGCTGGCTCCGCAGCCTGAATGACTGGCTGACCGCCGTGCTGGGGCCGTTCCGCGAACGGCACCAGGACAATCTTGCTCTTGAGCTGATGCATGGCGGCCGGTGGGCCGGTCACCCGCTGCACCCGGCACTGAGCGACCTGCCCATCGGGCTGTGGACCGGCGCCACGCTGCTGGACGCCGCGGACCGCGGCGCGGCTCCGCGCGGAATCGACGCCGCGGGTGTGCTCAGCGCGGCCGGCATCGTCGCCGCGGGCGCTACCGCACTGACCGGTCTCAGTGACTGGACCGTCAGCAACGAACAGGACCGCCGGGTCGGCCTTTTTCACGGGCTTCTCAACACGGCGGCCCTGGGACTGCAATGTGCCTCCCTGGGGACCCGGATGGCCGGCCACCGCGGCACGGCACGCGCGCTGGGCGCGGCCGGCCTCACGGTCACGGTCGCGGCCGGCTACCTCGGCGGTCATCTCGTGTTCACCAAGGGTGTGATGGTCAACAGGGTGGCGTGGGCCGTCGGGCCGCGGCGGTGGGTGCGCGCGATTCCCGAGGCCGACGTGCCCGACGATTCGCCGATCGCCGTCGAGGCCGAAGGCCGGCAGGTCATGCTGTACCGCCACCGCGGCAACCTGTACGCGCTCGACAACATCTGCAGCCACGCGGGCGGCCTGCTGAGCCGCGGCACCGTCGCGGACCTGACGGTGACCTGCCCGCTGCACGGGTCCCGCTTCACCCTCACCGACGGCTGCGTCGCCCGTGGCCCGGCCAGCCAGCCGCAACCCGTGCTGCGTACCCGGATCCGCAACGGCTGGATCGAGGTGCGCGGCGGCCAGCCGGCACCCCGGCGAACCGCAAAAGAAAGGAAACAGCCATGACGTTCGTAGTCGTCGCGAACATCGACGATCTAGAGGTCGGTGACACCATGCTCGTTGAGGAGCTGCGCGAACCGATCTGCCTCATCCGCCTCGATGATGACGACGTCAGGGCGATCCACAACACCTGCACCCACCAGCAGCA
>DAITAE010000252.1:0-6798 GCA_036824445.1 Streptosporangiaceae bacterium
GCGGCTCACCGAAGACGGCAGGGTCTCGATCAGCGGCCGCACCCTGATCCGGACCAGCCGCGGGTCACGCACCGAAGAGGAACTGCCGACCGACGATGCCGTCCTTGCCGCCTACCGCGATCATTTCGGCATCGCCCTGGACCGGGTCCCCACCGTGACAACCCCTCAGGGCGCCAAACGATAGACCGCCTCCGGCGGTCTCGTCGCTGACGTAGCGCGCCCCGCCGGGCCGGCCACCTCGCTGGCTTGCCGGCTGTGACCAGGTTTGCCGGTGATAGCGCTGGTGAGTGTGATGGCCAAGAGCGCACATGGAGGTCATGACATGGCGAGGGTCGCGGTCGTGGCGCACGCGGGCAAGAGCCTGGGCGGCGGTCTGGCGGAGCTCCGGGACGTGCTCGCGGGGGAGGGGTTCACCGATCCGCTCTGGTGCGAGGTGAGCAAGAGCCGCAAGGCACCCAAGCACGCCCGCCGTGCGCTGGCGCAGGGCGCAGAGGTCATCTTCGTCTGGGGAGGCGACGGGATGGTGCAGCGCTGTGTCGATGCGGTGGCCGGGACGCGGGCCGTCCTCGCCATCCTTCCGGCCGGCACCGCCAATCTTCTGGCGGCGAACCTACACATTCCCGCCGACATCACCGAGGCGGTGCAGGTGGGGCTGCATGGGGATCGCCGCCGGCTGGATACCGGGTCGGTGAACGGCGAGCATTTCGCGGTGATGGCCGGCGCGGGGCTCGATGCCCGGATGATCAAGGACGCCGACCGGGGGATGAAGGACCGGTTCGGCCGCGCGGCGTATCTGTACACGGGGGCCAGAAACCTCGGCGCGCACCGGGCGAAGGCGGCCATCGAGGTGGATGGCGCACGCTTTTTCAAGGGCCGGGTCGCATGCGTCCTCGCCGGGAACGTCGGCAAGGTCCTCGGCGGGGTCGAGGCCTTCCATGGGGCGCAGCCGGACGACGGGCTGCTGGAACTCGGGGTCGTCACCGCCGGGAACCCGGCTCAGTGGGCGCGGACGCTGGGGCGGGTCGCGCTGGGCGACGCAGAGAAATCCCCGTTTGTCCAGGTCACCCGCGGCAGGCGTTTCCGGATCCGGTTTGACCGGCGGTTCCCCTACGAGCTTGACGGTGGCGCGCGGCCGGCGGTCAGGAAGCTGCGGATCAAGGTCCATCCCTCCTCGGTCAGGATCTGCGTCCCCGCGAGTCCTCGAGGCTGAGCGCGCCGCCGTCCGGTTCGCGCCGGCCGCCGGAGGCCGCTGCACGCACCCGCGCGGTGCCATCCGCGTTGGGCCTGATCAGGACAGTGGCCGCGGTGAGCCAGAGCGCGGAGAACAGCAGGCTGCCGAGGATGTCGGTGGGGTGGTGCTCGCCCCGGTACATACGGGAGATGGCGACGAGGACCGGCATAGCGATCGCGGGGATGAGGAACAGCCACCGCCACCAGCCGCGGGAGTGGCCGATGACCAGGATCGCCACGGCGATGTAGAGGCAGCACGTTGCGGCCTCGTGCCCTGACGGGTATGACGAGGTGGGCAGGGCCTGGTCGAGGCGTGTGACATCCGGCCGGTGCCGCATGACCACCGCTGCGGCGGTGACGAACGCGGTGAGCTCTCCCAGCATGAGGACGGCGATGAAGACGACCGGCCGCCAGCGCCGGGTGACCGCGATAAAGACCACACAGGTGGCGATGGCCGCGATGAGGATCGCCTGGGTCGCGCCGACGGTGCTGAAGACCAGGCTCCACTGGTTCCCGGTGGGGGTGCGGTGGGCGGCGAACCAGTGCGGGATCGTCCGGTCGCCCAGCACGTTGCCGTTACCCATCTTGGTGACGAGTTCCCCGAGGCCTACGAGGACGCCCAGGATCAGCACCCAGGCAACCAGGATCCCGGCGGCAGCGCGGCCGCCACGGCGAAGGGGGGAGTCGTTTCCCGGCTCCGGCTGCGCCGGCCTGAGGTCGGCGCGGGCTTCGGGCTCCAGCCCCTCGGTCACCGGATCGGTCACCGGCAGGCCGGCGGCGTGCCGGGACAGCTCGAAGGCGAGTGCGGTGACGCCGAGCCAGGTGATCCCGACCGCCCACGCGCCGAGCACATCGGAAAGATAGTGCACGCCGAGCAGGACGCGGCTGATCCCGATCAGGGCCACGAGCGCGACGATCACCGTGATGAACGCGGTGCGCCACCGGCCGCGGGCCACGGGCAGGAAGACGAGAAGTATCGCCCCGTAACAGACGATCGAGCCAAGTGAGTGCCCGCTGGGGAAGCTGTTCCCGGTGCCGTGGGCGATCGGGTGCGCCACGACCGGGCGCAGCCGGCCGACCAGCGATTTGAGGATTGGGTCCAGCACGAGGGCGCCCGCACCGGTGAGCGGCAGGTAGACCGCCAGCCGCCACTGCCGCCGGAGCGCCAGCACGACGGCCGCGGCCCCGACGACCGTCCACAGCACGCCATCGCTGCCGAGCCAGGTAACCGCCTTGACGGCCGCGACCAGCGGAGCGTCACCCGCGATCAGGCCGTTGATACCGGCAGCGGCACCGTGGTCGGCCGACTCCAGCGGGGGCCACTGCAAACGCACCAGGATGAGTAGGACCGCAAAGACCAGCGCCGCGAGCGGGAGCGCGATCAGCAGCGCAAGACTGCGCCGCTGGCGGTCAAGGGCACGAGCCGACATGAACCTGCTGCTGCCCGCGCCGCGTAAGTTCACACCAGGCACATGCCGCCGGGACGACATAATCCTGCTCACACGTGCGGCGTGAAGCCGCACGTGAGACGATACCGCGACGTCGAGGGCAGAAGGTGGCGCGATCGTGTGGGAGCGGCTCGAACGATACGAGTTGAAGCGCCGGGCGCGTCTCATGGGCGGCCTGAAGCCTGGGCAGCGCCCGGAGCCGTCCCGGCCGGTCGGCACCGATCTGCTGCCGCAGATCCAGCACATCGTCGTGCTGATGATGGAGAACCACTCCTACGACAACTATCTCGGCATGCTGCGGGGCCGCGGCGAGGGCTTCCCGCTAGGGCCGGACGGCGAGCCCGAACTGGCCAACCCGGGCGCCGATGGCGAGTCGGTCCGGGCACACCATCTGTCCACCACCGTCCAGCACCCGCAGGCGCCCTCGCAGAGCTGGCACGCGAGCCACCTGCAGTGGCGGCACGGGAGCTGCAAGGGGTTCGTGGCCAGCACCCAGGCGGTCGAGCCCGACGCCGACGCCGCGGTCGCCATGGGCTACTGGACAGAAGACGACATTCCGTTCTACTACGGCCTGGCCAGGACCTTCCCGCTGGCCGATCACTGGTTCAGCTCATGCCTGGGCCCGACGTTCCCCAACCGCCGTTTCCTCATCGCGGGAACGGCGCACGGCCTCATCGATGACCTGCCATTCGACCTGCTCGACTACCCGCCCGCCGGGACGATCTTCGACATGCTGACCCGGCACGGCATCTCCTGGGTCAACTACCACTCGGTGCCGGGGGACGGCCCCATGGCCCGGCGGTACGCGCATCACCGGCGCCGCATGGCCCGGCGGCGGCTGCTCCGCCTGGGCATGTCCATCCCGGCCGTGACCGAGGGGATCCAGAAGGACCTGCAGTTCACTGCCAACGTCTACCCGCTCGGCATCGCCCGGTACGTGCTGCACGTCCGCGGCAACGACCAGTTCTTCTCCGATGCCGACAACGGAACGCTGCCCGCGTTCAGCATCGTGGACCCCGATTTCGACGTCTACTCCGAGGAGAACCCGCAGGACATCCGGAAGGGTGAGAGCTTCGCCGCCGAGGTGATCAACCGGGTGATGCACGGTAAGGGATGGCCCCGCACCCTGCTGATCTGGGTGTACGACGAGCACGGCGGCTACCACGATCATGTCGCGCCGCCCGCCGCGGTGCCGCCGGATGACGTGGAGGGCCGCAGCCTCGCCGGGAGCCCGTCGCGGTTCCAGCGCCTGCTCCGGGCGATCGCGCCCCGCCTGGTGCACAGTGCGGAGAACGAGACCGAAGGGCCACGCCGCTACGACCGGTACGGGTTCCGGGTGCCCACGGTGATCGTGTCACCGTACGCGCGGCCGGACTACGTCTGTTCCGAGGTGCTCGACCACACGTCCGTGCTCAAGCTCCTCGAGGAGAAATGGAACCTGCCCGCGCTGACGGCGCGGGACGCGGCGGCCGTTTCGCCGCTCGGTGCGCTGGACCTGGCCGGGCCGCCGGCCTTCCTCACCCCCCCGTCCCTGCCGGAACCCGGCCTGAAGTGGGGTTCCTGGTTACGCAGGTTTGCCTCGCCAGTGGCGAGGTAGAGATCAGCATGCGATCGACGGCTACGGCAGAAGTGTCCGGCGCGGCACGGCGCGCATCCGACAGCCCGGCGGCGCGGGCGCTGGCCAGGGCGGGCCTGGTCGCGCGCGGGGTCATCTACATTCTCATCGGCTGGGTCGCGATCTTGGTCGCGCTCGGCCAGACGTCGCAGCACGCCGACCAGCAGGGCGCGCTGCAGCTGCTCGCGAGCAAGCCCTACGGCCTGGTCTTGCTCTGGCTGCTCGGCATCGGATTCGCGGGCTACGCGCTGTGGCGCCTCAGTGAGGCCGCCTTCGGCGTCACCGGGGAGGGCAGCGGCGCCGGACCGCGGCTGAAGTCGCTGGCCCGGGCGCTCATCTACGCCGGGTTCGCCTACCTGACATTCGAGATCATCTCCGGGGCGGGCGGCGCCAGCCAGACCAAAAAACACCAGGACCTGACCGCCAGCGTCATGCATCACACCGGCGGGCGGTGGCTGGTCGGCATCGCCGGCCTGGTCATCGTGATCGCTGGCCTGACCCTGGTCGTCGAGGGAATCCGCCGCAAGTTCCTGAGGTACCTGCAGCTTTCGCAGCTGAGCATGCGGATGCGCCGGCTTGTCGAGTGGCTCGGCGTGATCGGGACCACGGCCCGCGGCGTGGTGTTCGCGCTTGCCGGCGTCCTGGTGATCGAGGCGGCCGTCACCTACCAGCCGTCCAAGGCGGGCGGCATCGACAAGGCGCTGCTCACCCTGCGCAACCAGCCGTTCGGCGAGTTCCTGCTGATCCTCGCGGCACTCGGCCTGATCGTCTTCGGCGTCTACGGCCTGTGTGAGGCCCGGTGGCGCAGGGTCTAGCCCTGGCTAGCGGGGTACGGCCCGGCCGTCGGCCGGCGCCCACAGACCGGCCCGCGTGTGCAGGACCGCATCCACAGCCTGCACGAAGCCAGCGAGCTGGCCGGGGGTGAGCGCCAGGCTCAGCGCCATGTAACCGCGCGGGGCGATGTAGTACCCCAGCTCGAGAAGATCGAGGAAGAGCAGCTCGAGCAGCCTCGGGTCGGCGTGGCCCAGGTCCTTCGGGCTATGCACCGGCGCCGTCGTGGCGTGGATGGCGAGCAGGCTGCCGACCCCGGTGACCTGGAACGGCGCCCCGGCGTCCCGGAACGTCTGCGCCAGCTCCACGCGCAGGCCGTCGCCGCGGGCGGTGTGCCGCTCCGCGGTCTGGGGCGTGTAAACGCGGGTGAGCCCGGCGTGGCCGGCGGCCATGGAGACGACGTTGTTGTTGAAGGTACCGGCGTGGGGTAGCGCGCCGGGGCGGGCCGGGTCGAACAGCTCCATCACGTCGGCGCGCCCCCCGAAGGCGCCGAACGAGGAACCGCCGCCGATGTACTTTCCCAGCGTGGTCACGTCGGGCCGGATGCCGAGCCGTGCCTGCAGACCGCCGGATCCGGTGCGGGACGTCATCACCTCGTCGAAGATCAGCAGCGCACCGGCCTGCCGCGTCGTCTCGCGCAGCACCGACAGGAAGACCGGATCGCCGGGTATGCACCCGCCGGAGCCGAGCATGGGCTCCACCAAGACACACGCGACGGTGCCCGCGTGCTCGCGCAACAGGGCTTGCGCCGCCGCCGCGTCGTTGTACTCGGCCAGCAGCACGTCATAGGGCGCGTTGACCGGTGACGGCCCGGCCGTGAACGTCAGCAGGCCGCCGTGGTATCCGCCGCGGAAGGCCAGCACCCGGTCGCGCCCGGTGAAGGCCCGGGCAGCCGACAGGGCCATCAGGTTGGCCTCGGTGCCAGAGTTGGTGAAGCGGACACGCTCGATCGAGGGGAAGCGCACGCAGACCGCCTCGGCGAGGTCGACCTCGTACCGGGTATGCGCTCCCCGGCTGACCCCCTCATGCAGCGCGTCGGCCATCGCCTTGATGACGACCGGGTTCGAGTGCCCGTACAGCCCTGCGGAGTACTCACCCAGCAGGTCGACGTACTCGTGCCCGTCGACGTCCGCCAGGACCGCCTCCCACGCGTGAGCGATCCGCAGCGGGAACGGCGGGTGGTACAGCACGCTGCGGGTGTTGCCGCCGGGCAGGAACGACTGCGCCCTGGCGTGCAGCTCCGACGTGCGCGGCCGGCGGGCGGCGTAACGAGCCCGCGCCTCGCCTACCGCCGCGTCTACCGCGCCGGATCCGGTCCCCGTCCCAGGCTCGGACATCTGCCAGCTCCCTCAGTGATCGCCGTTACCGGTACCGATGCTACGCATCCCGGCCCGCTCACCCACGCCGGGTGACGCGCGGCCGGCGTGCAGGGGAAATCCTGGCGGCCGGGCAGGTGTTTGCCTTTCGCTGATCGCGGGCAAGCCCTGCGCTGACCCGAGCAGGAGGAGCGCTCACGATGACAGAAGGTCACGTCCCAGGTGGCGAGATCAAGCCGGGCGCGGGCTTTGACCAGCCGCTCGGGGAAGAGGAAGGCCGTCGGTACGAAGAGGCCGTGGAGCACGAGACGTACACCGACGTTGACTTCGAGGACAACGCGCTGCATGCGGCCGGGCA
>DAITAE010000253.1:0-6791 GCA_036824445.1 Streptosporangiaceae bacterium
TGAAGACCACGCTGGCGCCGGGCTCCAAGGTGGTCATGGACTACTACGAGCGGGCGGGACTGCTGCCCTACCTGGAGAAGCTCGGCTTCAACCTGGTCGGCTACGGCTGCACCACCTGCATCGGCAACTCCGGCCCGCTGCCCGAGGAGATCAGCCAGGCGGTCGCCGACAACGACCTCGCGGTCGTCTCCGTGCTATCCGGCAACCGGAACTTCGAGGGCCGGATCAACCCCGACGTGAAGATGAACTACCTGGCCTCCCCGCCGCTCGTCGTCGCCTACGCGCTGGCCGGGACGATGGACATCGACATGCCTAACGATCCGCTGGGGTCACGCCCCGACGGCACTGCGGTCTACCTATCTGACATCTGGCCCTCCCCGGCCGACGTCGCGGCAGTGGTGCGGGACGCGGTCGCGGCCGAGATGTTCACCCGCGACTACGCCGACGTATTCGAGGGCGACGACCGGTGGCGGTCGCTCGCCGTGCCGTCGGGCGACACGTTCGCCTGGGACGGCGAATCCACCTACGTGCGGCGTCCGCCGTACTTCGAGGGCATGACCGCCGAGCCGGAACCAGTCACCGACATCCACGGCGCGCGGGTGCTCGCGATGCTGGGTGATTCGGTGACCACCGACCACATCTCGCCGGCCGGGGCGATCAAACTCGACAGCCCGGCGGGCCGTTACCTCACCGAGCACGGGGTGGAGCGGCGCGACTTCAACTCCTACGGCTCGCGGCGCGGCAACCACGAGGTCATGATCCGCGGCACGTTCGCCAACATCCGGCTGCGTAACCAGCTGGCCCCCGGCACCGAGGGCGGGGTGACCGTGAAGCTGCCGGACGGCGAGCAGATGAGCATCTACGACGCGTCGCAGCAGTACCTGGCTGAAGGCACGCCGCTGCTGGTGCTCGGCGGCAAGGAGTACGGCTCCGGCTCGTCGCGGGACTGGGCCGCCAAGGGCACGCTGCTGCTCGGCGTGCGGGCGGTGCTGGCCGAGTCGTTCGAGCGGATCCACCGCTCGAACCTGATCGGCATGGGCGTGCTGCCGCTGCAGTACCGGGCCGGAGAGTCGGCGTCTTCGCTCGGGCTGACCGGCGGCGAGGTGTTCGACGTCACCGGGGTCGAGGAGATCAACTCCGGATCACCGCCGCGGGAGGTGACCGTGCGCGCGGACGGGCGCGAGTTCCGCGCCGCGGTCCGGATCGACACTCCAGGAGAGGCCGAATACTTCCGGCACGGTGGCATCATGCAGTATGTTCTGCGTTCTCTGCTAACCCAGGGGGGTTAATCGAGTGCATAGCCCTCAGCAGTTACTGCCGGCCGGCGCGTTCGGCCCGGGTGCGGGTGCGGTCCCGCCTGACGATAGCGTGACCGAAGATGCCGGACTCTGCCGCACCACCCGTGGCGGCGACGGCCCGGGCTGGCCATCGCCGATGGGCCACGGCAGTGTTCGTGGCCGGCGTCCTTGTGCTCGCGTTCAACCTGCGCACCGCGATCACCAGCCTGCCGCCGCTCTTCCCCGAGCTGTCCTCGAGCATGCACCTGTCGTCGGCTGCGCTTGCCGCGCTGGCCGCCACGCCGGTCCTGTGCTTCGGAGTGTTTTCCGGTGTCGCTGCGCCGCTGTCACGGCGATACGGGGAAGAGCGTGTCCTGCTGGCGTCCCTGGTGCTCCTCGTCGTGGGCCTGCTGGGCCGGGCAGCGCTGCCGGGCTGGCTGCTCTTCCCCGGCACCGTGCTCGCCTCCGCTGCCATCGCGCTGATGAACGTGCTGCTGCCGAGCCTGATCAAACGGCGCCAGCCGGGCAGGGCGGGGCTGCTGATTGGGGTCTACCTGCTGAGCCTGGCCATAGGGGCGGTCCTCGGCTCGCTGATAGCGGTACCGGTATTCCAGGCGTCCGGCGGGTCGGTCCCACTGGCCCTGGGGGTATGGGCCCTGCCGGCGGCAGCGGCGGTGCTGGCGTGGCTGCCGCAATGGCGCTTCCGGACGGTGCCGGCCGGAGCCCGGCTGCCAGGGGAACGGCGGCCGCTGAAAGTGTCCAGGTACCTGCTGGCATGGCAGGTCATGGGCTTCATGGGCCTGCAGAGCCTGATTTATTACGCAACGCTCTCCTGGCTCCCGACGCTGCTGCGGGACAGGGGAGCGGACGCCGTACACGCGGGCACGTTGCTCGCGGTGATGAACCTCGGTAACGGGATCACCGCGCTGCTGCTGCCGGTGCTCGCGCACCGCACCCGGGATCAGCGATGGCTGGCCGCCTTCACGGCGACCTTCGCCGCGGTCGGCCTGATCGGCGCCGCGTTCGCGCCGCTGGGCGGAGCCGCCGCATGGGTGCTGCTGCTCGGTCTCGGCCAGGGGGCAGGGCTGGGCCTGGCCATCTACTACACCCTGGCCCGGGCGCCCAACCCGGTGGTCTCTGCGTCTCTTTCGGCGTTTGCCCAGGGAGCGGGCTATCTCGTGGCCGCGGCGGGCCCGCTGATCGTCGGGTTCCTGCACACCACGACCGGAGGCTGGACGGTCCCCGTCGTGGTGCTGCTTGCCGTCCTGGCCGGCGAGCTCGCCGCCGGCTGGCAAGCGGGGCGGCCGATAACGCTGCCGGAGGCTTCCGGGTAGCGAGCTCCTGGTGTGACCGGCACCACGGTGCCCGGCTCAGCCCGCGCAGGTAACGTCGAATCCCGAGATGGCCCCCACAACCGTGTTCTTCGTCGCCGGGATCGCCGTCGCGATGGGCGCGCTGGTCCAGGGCGGGGTCGGGCTGGGGCTCGGCCTGATCGCCGCACCGGTCGTGACGTTGCTCGACCCGGCCCTCATGCCCGGGTCGATGCTGGTGGCCGGCGCGGCATTGCCCGTCCTCATCCTGGCCCGGGAGGCCAGGCACACCGACTGGCCCGGAGTGTCCTGGGCACTGGGCGGCCGTCTCGTCGGCACCGCGGCCGGCATCTGGCTGGTGACCGCCGTCCCGGTTCCGGCCCTGGGCGTCCTGGTCGGCGCGGCGGTGCTGGCGGTGATCGCGGTCACGGCGCTGGGGGGCGAGCTGCCCCGCAACCGCTGGACGCTGCTCACCGCGGGGGTGGTGTCCGGGACGACGGGCACCGCCACGTCCATCGGCGGGCCACCTGTTGCCCTGCTCTACCAGCGCGAAGCCGGCGCGCGGGTGCGGGCCTCGCTGTCGCTCTTCCTGAGCGCGGGGAACTCGCTGGCTTTAGCCGCGCTCGCGCTCACCGGCCACCTGCCCGCTCGCGACCTGGAGGCGGGCCTGGTCTTCCTGGCCTGTGCCGGGGGTGGCCTCGCGGCGGCGGCCAGGTTCCGCCGGTTCCTCGACGCGGGCAGGATCCGGGTGGCGGTCCTGGTGACCGCCGCCGCCTCCGCGACCGTCCTGATCGCCCACAGCCTGGTGGGCTGACAGAAACCGCCGCAGGGTAAATTCACTCCGTCAACACACAGGGGGCGCCATGCTCGTGGCCGGGGTGGATTCCTCCACGCAGTCCACCAAGGTACTGCTGTGCCGGGCCGATGACGGGACGGTCGTCGGCCAGGGGAGCGCGCCGCACCCGGACGGCACGGAGACCGACCCGGCCGCGTGGTGGGCGGCGCTGGCCAAGGCCGGTGAGGGCCTGCTGGACCAGGCCGCCGCCGTGGGTGTCGCGGGTCAGCAGCACGGCATGGTCGTACTGGACGAGGCCGGCGCGGTGATCAGGCCCGCCCTGCTCTGGAACGACCTGCGGTCGGCCCCGGCGGCGGCGGCGCTGATCCGGGAGCGGGGCGGCCCGCTGTGGTGGGCGACCCAGACCGGCAGCGTGCCCACCGCCTCCTTCACCGTCACCAAGCTGCGCTGGCTCGCCGAGCACGAACCGCAGCACGCCGACTTGGTCCGGGCCGTCATGCTGCCTCATGACTGGCTGACCTGGCGGCTGCGCGGCGGCCCGGGGGATCGGGAACGGCCGGCCGGGCACCAGGAGACGGGGGAACGCAGCGGGCCGGAGCAGCCGGTTGACCCGGTCACCGACCGGGGCGACGCCTCTGGCACCGGCTATTTCTCGCCCGCGGCCGGGACCTGGCTGCCCGATGTGGCGGCGGCCGCGCTCGGCCACCCGGCCGAGCTGCCGAGGGTCGCGCAGCCCGCCGAGGTGGTGGGGGAGACCGGCTGGGGTGCGGCGGTGGCGGCGGGCACCGGCGACAACATGGGCGCGGCACTCGGCCTCGGTCTGGCGCCCGGCGAGGTCGCCGTGTCGATCGGCACCTCGGGTACCGCATTCGCCGTCACGTCCGTTCCCGCCGCCGACCCCTCCGGCTCTGTGGCGGGCTTCGCGGACGCGACCGGGCGTTTCCTGCCGCTGGTGTGCACGGTCAACGCGGGGCTCGTGCTGTCGGCCGCGGCGGACCTGATCGGCACCGACCTGGCCGGGCTGTCGGAGGCCGCGCTCGCGGCCGAGCCCGGCGCGGGCGGCATCACCCTGCTGCCCTACCTCGACGGCGAGCGGACGCCCAACCGGCCGCACGCCAACGGCGTGCTGCGCGGCCTGACCACCCGCAACGCCACCCGCCAGAACCTGGCACGGGCCAGTGTGGAAGCGGTGCTCGCCTCCCTGGCCGACGCGGCCGACCTGCTCGCCGGGCACGGCGTGGAGCAGCGCAGCGTGCTGCTCATCGGCGGCGGGGCGCGGTCGGAAGCGGTTCGCCGGCTGGCACCGGGGATCTTCGGCGTCCCGGTCACCGTGCCCGAACCCGAGGAGTACGTTGCGCTCGGCGCGGCGCGCCAGGCGGCGTGGGCGCTGGCGGGCACGCCGGAACCGCCGGAGTGGGCCCGTCGGCCGGCCGGGGAGTACACGGGCCCGCCCCTGCCCCGCCTCCGCGACCGGTTCGCCGAGCTCCGGGACGCCACCACGACGTGGGTAGAAAGGACAGAGCCATGACCGCAGGCGCTGCGTACCAGCCGGCCCCCAGCGACCGGTTCTCGTTTGGCATCTGGACCGTCGGGTGGCAGGGGGTGGATGTGTTCGGGCCGGCGGTGCGGCCGCCGATGCCCGCCGACCGGGCCGTCCGCAAGCTCGCGGAACTCGGTGCCTACGGGGTCAACTTCCACGACAACGACGTGTTCGGCTTCGACGCCGGCCCGGCGGAACGTGACCGCCTGATCGGCGACTTCCAGCGGGCGCTGGCCGACACCGGCCTGGTGGTGACCACCGCCACCACCAACCTGTTCTCACATCCGATGTTCAAGGAAGGCGCGTTCACCGCCAACGACCGGGACGTACGCCGTTTCGCCCTGGCCAAGGTCATGCGCAACCTGGACCTGGCGGCCGAGCTCGGCGCCGGGGTCTACGTGTGCTGGGGCGGCAGGGAAGGGGCGGAGTCCGGTGCGAGCAAGGACGTGCGGGCCGCCCTCGACCGCTACAAGGAGGCGATGGACGTGCTCTGCCAGTACGTCCTCGACCATTCCTACGGCCTGCGGTTCGCGATCGAGCCCAAGCCGAACGAGCCGCGCGGCGACATCCTGCTGCCGACCGCGGGGCACGCGCTGGCGTTCATCACCGAGCTGGAGCACCCGGAGCTGGTCGGCATCAACCCCGAGGTCGGGCATGAGGAGATGGCGTCGCTCAACTACGCCCACGCCATCACCCAGGCGCTCTGGCACGGCAAGCTGTTCCACATCGACCTGAACGGCCAGAACGGGCCGCGCTACGACCAGGACCTGCGGTTCGGGGCCGGCAACGCGCGGGGCGCGTTCTGGGTGGTGGACGCGCTGGAGGCGGGCGGCTATGACGGGCCGGTCCACTTCGACTACAAGCCGCCCCGCACCGAGGACGACGACGGGGTATGGGAGTCAGCCGCCGCCTGCATGCGCAACTACCTGATCCTGCGGGACAAGGTCCGCGCGTTCCGGGCCGACCCCGAGGTCAAGGCGGCCCTGCAGGCCGCCAGGGTGGACGAGCTGGCGGCGCCCACCCTGTCCGGCGGCGAGACCTGGCGCGACGTGGCCGGCTTCACCCCCGACATCGAGGCGCTCGCGGCCCGCGGCATGGCGTTCGAGCGGCTGGACCAGCTGGCGCTGGAGCACCTCTACGGCGTCCGCTAAGCCCTGGGCGGCCACCCCCGCCGCCCTGCATCCCATGATCACGGACATTTTCCGGCGCCATGCGCACATGATCGTCCGTGATCATGGAGGTGGACCTGAATGATCATGGAGGGGACCGGAACCGGGGCGGCGGCGGAATACGGCGGGGGGTGAAATAGGTTTGCCCCCGCGTCAGCGGCCCGGTTACCGTCGAGGCCGGTTTCTCCCTCGCCCCGGCGGCGGACACGACGTGCGCCGGGCATGCACAGAACGGACGCCTGCAATGCTGTGGCCTGGCCTGGTCCGCAGGTTTCCCGTGCTCGCGATCCGCGACTTCCGGCTGCTGCTCGCAGACCGGGTGCTGGCGCCGGCGGCTGCCGCGTTCTCCCTGGTCGGGGTGGCGTTCGCGGTCCTGGACGTGACCGGCTCCACCGCCGACCTGTCCTACGTGCTGGCCGCGCAGATCCTCCCGTCGCTGGTGTTCGCGCTGGCCGGCGGGGTGGTGGCGGACCGGATCGCGCCGCAGAAGGTGATCGTGGCCGCGAACCTCATGATCGCGGTTGGTGAGGGCGGCTTCGGCCTGCTCGTGCTCACCGGCCATCCGCAGCTGTGGCAGATGATCGCCCTGGAGACGCTGAACGGTGCGGGCATGGCGGTGTTCTACCCGGCCTCCCAGGCCCTGCTGCCTCGGCTGGTCCCGGCCGAGCTGATGCAGGAGGCCAGCGCGCTGAGCCGGCT
>DAITAE010000254.1:0-6790 GCA_036824445.1 Streptosporangiaceae bacterium
TGTCTCCCGCCGCGCCGCCGTACCGGCCGGGGCACGTGACCGGATGACGCGGGCAGCTTGACCGAACGGGCGCGTGACTGCGAGCGTCGGGGGAATGGAGCGCAGCGTGTACGACGCGGCCGGTGGTTCCGCGGCGCTGGGGCGGCTGGCGGCAGCCTGGCATCGCCGGTGCCTGCAGGACCCGGTGGTCAGCCACGCCTTCTCCCATCCGGGCCTGCATCCGCAGCATGTCGAGCGGCTGGCGGCCTACTGGAGCGAGGCTCTGGGCGGCCCGGCGGGCTACACCGCCGGGATGGGCGACCACACTCACGTGCTGCGGTTGCACGCCGGAAACGGCGAGCACGCCGAGATGGACCGGCGTGCGCAGCAGTGCTTCGCCCTGGCCCTCGATGACGCCGGGGTGCCAGATGACCCGCGGCTGCGGCGCACACTGATGGACTGGTTCGCGTGGATGACGGCCGCGATGGCCGCCTACCCCCGGTCCCCGGACGACGTTCCCGATGACCTGCCGTTGCCGGCCTGGTCCTGGAACGGGCCGGTGGACGCTCCCTGAGCGGCTAGGGCGAGCGGCCGCCGGCCACGTCCACCGAGAACGAGTTGGTCGCCAGGCCCGTGCCGCCGCGCCACAGCTCGAAGCCGGCCTCAACGCCGATCAGGTACCACGAGTTCTGGATGTAGCCCCGGTTGACCGCGTCGCTCACGAGCGCCCGCAGGTCCAGGCTGGAGACCGAGGTGGTGCCGGTAGTCATCGTGTAGGTGATGGTGTTCCAGCGCCACTGCCGCGCCCACACGCGGTAACTGTGGCCGCCGATGCTGACGTCGCTGGCCACCAGTGAGCCGGCCGGATGGACCGGCCCGTTGTGGTTCAGCCAGATCATCAGCTCGGCGCCGTTCGGCTGGCCGCCCGCGGTGGGCGCCTGGTTGAACCAGATGTCGTAGGCGACGTTGTAGACGTTGCCGCCCCGGGGCTGGGTGGTGTCCCAGCTCGTGATCACCGTACCCGTACGGATGCTGGACACCCGGATCGGCAAGCCGCTGTCCTGCGTGCACGCGCCCCAGTGGCAGCCCTTGTAGATGAACGGGTAGCCACCGGGCGCGCCGTGCGTGGTGGTCGCGATCGAGGAGTTCGCGACCGTGAAGTTCGCGTTTCCGTCAGTGGTGATGCACTGGGGGGCGCCCGAGTGCCACTCATTGTTCATGATCGTGTAGGCACCGCCGCTGACGGACTGAGCCTGCGAGTGACACAGCGTCGTGGTGGCCGCGGAGCAGGCGGCCAACAGGACAGCGGCCAGGACTTCGATCGCCGCCAGCAATAGCGCGGCAGCCAGTGCGCGGGCATGTCTGCGCGGGGTCATGCTCGCCTCCTCTGGCTGGGTGGGGTGCTGGCGCGAGCGGTCCCATGCTAGGTGGCCTCCTTGCCCGCCACCGCCAGCCAGGCAACACTGCATGTGACGATGCGGGGAGAGCCCGTGCTAGGGGGACCCGATGAGGGCACGGACCGCTCGATGGGTGGCCGGCGGCATCGCGGCCGGATCGGTCGCACTGATGGCCGCCGGGCTGGTGCTGGCGTACGTGGACCGGCATCCGCTGCCCGCCGGCGTGACGAGCTGGGATTGGCCGACGTCTTCCAGAACGTGGTGAATCTGGGCGTACCGGTCCTGGGCTTCGCTCTTGCCTCCCGGCGGCCAGAGAACCCCATGGGCTGGCTGTTCCTGGCGGCGGGCCTGGCGCTGGGATTGAACGCCTTCGCGGGCCCGTATGGGCTGCATGCCGTGCGCGTGGCCCCCGGATCCTTGCCGGCGGGCCGGGCCGTCGCCTGGCTGTCCAACTGGGTGTTCGTGATTCAGGCCGCGATGCTGGCCTTTCTACTGCTGCTGTTCCCGAACGGGCGGCTGCGTTCGCGGCGGTGGCGCCCGGCCGCGTGGTTCGTGGCAGTCGTGTACACGTCTCTCGGGCTGACCTTGATCGTCCGTGCCACCCGGTTCTGGGCACACCCGTTCCGCCCGTTCCCAGACGGGCTGTATCCGTGGGTGCTGACCGCGATTCTCATCCTGCTACCCGCCACGTATGTGATTGGCGTCGCCGCGCTCGTGGTTCGGTTCGCCCTTTCGTCGGGGGACGAGCGGCTGCAGCTGAAGTGGTTCGCGGCGGCGCTGCTCGTTGTCGTCGCGACAAGCCTGTCGAGTGTGACAAATTCCGTGGCCGCGAACGTGTTCCAGGGCCTGGCGCTCCTGTGCCTGTGGGTGGCCCTCGGCATAGCGGTGCTGAAGTACCGGCTCTACGACATCGACATCGTGATCAGCAAGGCCGTCCTGTACGGCTCGCTGGCCGTGTTCATCACCGCCGTGTACGCCGCTCTGGTCGTGGGGGTGGGGACGCTCGCCGGAAATCAGCGCAGCCCGCTGCTGGCGGCGCTGGCGGCCGCGGTGGTGGCGGTCGCCTTCCAGCCGGCGCGGCAGCGTGCCGGGCGGCTCGCCAACCGCGTCGTGTACGGCAAGCGGGCCACCCCGTATCAGGTCCTTTCGCAGTTCGCCCAGCGCATCGGAGCCACCTACGCCAGCCAGGACGTGCTGCCGCAGATGGCGCAGATCGTAGCGGCCGGCACCGGCGCCGAACACGTGGTCGTGTGGCTGCGGGTAGCTGACGAGCTCCGCCCCGAGGCGTCCTCGGACGGCAGCCCGCATGCGGGCCCGATGCCTGTCGATGGCGGCGAGCTGCCGGACCTGCCCGGCAGCGACATGAGCGTCCCCGTCGTGCACCAGGGGGAGCTGCTGCGGGCGATCTCGATCCGGATGCCCAAGGGAGAGCCGCTGCGCCCGGCCGGCAAGCAGCTCGTGGCGGATGTGGCGTCGCAGGCGGGCCTGGTCTTGTCGAACGCCGGGCTGATCGAGGACCTGCGGGCGTCGCGACAGCGCATCGTCACCGCGCAGGATGAGGAGCGGCGGCGGCTGGAACGCAACCTCCACGACGGGGCACAGCAAGACCTGGTGGCCCTGGCCATCAAAGTCCGCCTCGGGGCGGCAGCCGAGGACCTAGCCCAAGCCAAGGAGATCTTCGGCGAGTTGCAAGCGGACGCCGCGGGCGCGCTGGAAAACCTGCGTGACCTGGCCCGGGGCATCTACCCGCCGCTGCTGGCCGACCTGGGGCTCGCCGCGGCCCTCAGCGCGCAGGCCAGCAAGTCCCCATTGCCCGTAGCGGTCGAGGCGGACGGGATCGGGCGTTTCCCCCAGGACACCGAGGCGGCCGTGTATTTCTGCTGCCTGGAGGCGCTGCAAAACACCGTCAAGTACGCCCACGCGTCCGGCGCCCAGATCTGCCTTCAGGTACAGAACGGAACCTTCCGGTTCACCGTGTCCGATGACGGGGCCGGCTACGACGTGGGCCACACTCCCATGGGTTCTGGCCAGCGGAACATGGCCGACCGGCTTGCCGCGCTCGGCGGCCGGCTCGAGGTCCGGTCCGTCTCCAGCCAGGGCACCACCATCACCGGGCTGCTCCCCCTCCTCGCTGCATCAACCGCGACCTGAACCCTGGAACCACGTCAGCCATCCCGCTCACCGGGCCGCCGCCCGGTGAGTGACACCTGACCAGCGCATCCTGGCCCGGGCGGACGGGCCGGCCACGCCGCCGACAGGCCCGGCTGGATCTTGCACTTGACGGCCGAAGCCATGCGCGCAAGTCTTTCCCGGAGGCTCATTTGCGTACTCGGGAGGGGTCATGGCCTGGCGGCTTGAGGGGACGTATTTCGAGTCATGTTCATGCGATGCGGTCTGCCCGTGTACCTGGTCGGCGCTGACGGCCAGGGCAACGCTGGACCGGTGCCGGGCGCTTCTGGCCTATCACGTGCAGTCAGGCGAGATCGATGGGGTCGACGTCAGCGGGCTGAGCTTCGCGCTGTTCCTGGACACGCCGCCGGTGATGAGCGAGGGCAACTGGCGGGTCGGCGTCTACCTGGATGAGGGCGCGTCCGACAGCCAGGCCGAGCGGCTCGGGGCGGTGCTGTCCGGGCAGCTGGGCGGTCCGCCCGCCATGCTGAGCCCGCTGATCAGCGAGATGCTGGGCGTGGAGAAGGCTCCTATCGCGTACAGCGAGGGCGGCCGCGGCCACCATGTCCGGATCGGCGACGCCACCGACATGGGCGTCGAGGACTTTGTCGCCATCGAAGGCCACGACCCGGTTCAGCTGACGAACGTGTTCCATCCCTCGAACACGAGGCTGACGGTCGCGCCGGCTAACGCCGCGCACCTGTCGACGTTCGGGATCGACTGGGGCCGCGAAGGCCAAAGCGGCTTCTCCGCCCCGTTCTCCTGGGCCGGGTGATGCCGCGCGCCGACCCGCGCGTCCGGACGCAGTGCACCAGCCGCCGGTCGGTCTGCCTGTTCTTGCGCCAGATCCCGGATCCATGCATCGGGCGGATCTCCACACCGTCTGCACGCGTTCTGCATCGTTCCTGGACGCGCGCGAGTTGACGTTGCCGCGTGACAAGGGTCAAGGTCCGCGGGGGCATCGGTGGCAGAGCCCGGCTGTGGCGTGCCGGTGGGTTCGTCTGCGGCAACGTCGCACGAACGTTACCCGGCGCGGGGATCAACTCGTCCAGCACGGCCGCGTCGTCCGCGACTACCCCGGAGTGGGTTACGGGCGGCCGCAGCGTGCCACGTCTGCACGCCAGCCACCGCGTGCGGGTCACGATGAATCCGCCCGGAAGGTCACCGTTCCGGGTCCCGCCCGGTCCGCTCCGCCGAGCAGGCAGAGCGGTGCCCGAGGCGCGTGCAGCGAGGCGAGGCAGCGCCCGCCGCTCTCGCGGGAGGGGCAGCCCGCCTACGTGAACCGGGACGGTGACATGAGCCAGCTGGAGTTCGGTCGGCGCCTTGCCGCCGGTTCTGCCGGCGCTGTCGATCGGCGGTACGGTCGGCAATGGGAGGCCGCGATGGATGCACACGCCGACATTTCTGACATGTTGGGCGCATGGACGCTTGACGGATGCAGCGACACCGAGGCCGCTGCGGTCCGGGCCCACCTTGGGGAGTGCGCCGACTGCGCGGCCCGGGCCCGGCAGCTACGGTCAGCGGCCGGTTGGCTGGGCATAGACGGCGTGCAGCCCGCTCCGGAGGAGCTGCGCCGGTCAGTGCTCGCCGCCGCGCGGGCGCGGCGCCGACCCGCGACGTTGGTCACCTTGACAAACGCGTACGCCGACCAGGTGGCGCTCCTGGACGCGGCGCTGGCGCACATGTCCCCGGCCGACTGGAGCCGCGCCGATTCCCGCCACGGCGACGTGCGCGGCGTGCTCGGCCACCTGGCCGGCAACGACGCGCTCCTTGCCGCCGACCTTGGCCTCCCGGCCGTGCCCCTGCCGGCCACCGACGACGGCCCGGCCATGCGCGCCGCGTGGCGTACCCAGGCCGACGCCATGCTGGCCGGTGTCGGGGAAGCTGACCTGGACCGGACGGTGCGGCTGGCCGGGCGCGGCCAGCGGCCGGTGCGAACGCTACGTGACGCGCTCGTCCAGCGCGCATTCGAGACCTGGACGCACCGCGACGATATCGGAGCAATGAATCCCATCGCCCCGCCCGGGCAGGTCCATCGCATCGTCGAGCTGGTCGTCGCCCTGCTTCCTGCCGCGCTGCGGGCGAGCGATCCGGCCCAGGCGGACCGCGCGTGGCGTCTGGTCCTGCACGGCTCGGCCGGTGGCGACTGGACCGTGCCGGCGGGGGCGGCGCGCGTCGAAGTCACCATAGGTGCCGCCGCCGTGGACTTCGCCCGCCTGGCCGCCAATCGCCGCTCACCCCGGACCATGCTGCACACGGTCACCGGCGACCACGTGCTGGCCGAGGCGATCCTGCGCGTCGTGACCACGCTGGGATGTGACTGACGTGCCCGCGGAACGGGCTGACGACGTGCAGCTGTCCGAGCGGCTCGTCGCCGGTGACGACGATGCCCTCGCCGAGGCGTACGACCGGTGGTCGACGTTGATCTATTCGGTCGCCATGCGGATCACCGCCGATCACGCCGCAGCCGAGGACGTCACCCAGGATGTGTTCGTCCACCTCTGGCAGCATCCCGACCGCTACGATCCGCGCCGGGGCGCGCTGCGCAGCTGGCTGTGCCTGCTCGCCCGCAGCCGGGCGCTGGACTGGGTGCGCCGTCGCCGCGCCCAGGACCGCTGCCACGCGGCTGCGGCGGCGATCGCTCCGGCGCCGGTGGAGGTGGACGACGGCATCGTGTGGCAGGCCGAGGCGAAGATGGTCCGGGAGGCGGTGGCGGCGCTCCCGGACCGGCAGCGCGAAGCGGTACTGCTCGCCTACTACCGGGGGCGGACCTATCGCGAGGTGGCGCGGGACCTGGGCATCCCCGAGGGCACGGCCAAGTGGCGCTTGAGAGCGGCGTTGAGCGGACTCGCCGACTGCCTGGCCGCCGAGGGCATCCTGGAGCGCTGAGCCGGGGCCGCTGACCCATCCACCCGCTGGCCGGCCGCGTACTCCCTCCGAGGGCCATTCGGGGGTGAGATAGGCGTGGCTGACATCGGGCAGCTTTGTGGCGCGCGTCGTTATCCGGGCTGGGTTTACACGGGCCGGTTCAGCCCTGAGCAGGCAGCCATGCCTGGCAACGGCCCCGCCGGCCCGCCGGGGGACGGCATCGCCTGCCTGGACGCGCTAGCGGCGCAGATGCACGCCCGTGGCTGGAGCGCATATATCACCACGCCGGCGGGGCGGCTGGCGTCCCTGTTCGTGCAAGACCCACAGGATCGCGCCGAGTGCGGCGACATCATCGCCGCGCGCGATGCCACCACTGG
>DAITAE010000765.1:0-1971 GCA_036824445.1 Streptosporangiaceae bacterium
AGGTGAGCAACTTTTGCTGGGGTGGCGTGCTGCGCACGAACCGCCGATCTGATCGGCTACGCGGCCAAGATCGGCGAGGCAGTCGGCCGCGCAGATCTGGGGGCTCGGCGCGGTGACCCCGTGGGCGCCCGGGCACGATCGACCTTGGTGTTGGTATCGGTGCCATCCGCTACCGTGCGGGTATCGGTGATCGAGTGGAGCAGGCGATGGCAGGACATGTGGCCGAGTTCGCGGTCCTGGGCCCGTGGTCGCTGCAGACCAGCCGGCGGTTCTGGGAGGGCTTCACCCCCGCAGCGCTGGCAGCTGAGCCGACCGGGCCGGGGCTGCGCACGGTGTTCTGTGCCGAGGGTGACTGGCGCCGCGCCGGAGCAGAGGTGACCCAGTCCGGGGATACCGCACACGTGGTGCTGGCCGGTGATGGTGATCTTGATGCCGCCGCCGGGCAGGTGTGCCGGTTCCTGGCGCTGGACGTCGATGGGCGTGGCTGGCCGCAGGTGGGCCGCCGGGACCCGGTGATCGCCGGCGCGCAGGCGCGGCTGCCCGGCCTGCGGCCGTGCGGTTTCCATTCCCCCCACGAGGCCGCGGCGTGCCTGGGCCCGGTCACGATAGTTGGCCGTGTGGCAGTCCATGACTGTGAAGCGGTCGGTAATTTTGAAACGAACGGGTCGCCTGGGCCTGGCGAGAACGATGCATACGTAAAGCCTGTTCTGGAAGCTCAGTATGGCGAAGCGGGCTTCGGGCGCTCGGGCCATTGTCTGGTCGGGCATGGCCAGAGCCTGTCTTGGTGACGCCGGGGCGCCGTTGCCAATGTTTGACCGGCTGGAGCTTGCGTCCCGTCGGGGCTGGTGGTTGCGTAAGAGCGAACGGCGGGCAAGCACCAGCTAGCGGAGCCGGGGGGATCGATGAGCAGGCTCAGGCGGATCGCGGAGATTCCGGCCGGGAGCTGGACCAAGTGGCTGGTGGTGGGCTTGTGGCTGGTCGTGGTGGTTGTCGCTTTCCCGCTGGCGGGAAAGCTGATGGGCGCGGAGAAGAACGACGCGAGTGCCTGGCTGCCCGCCAACGCTGAGTCGACCAAGGTCCTTGACCTGCAGTCGCGCTTCCAGTCGCCGAACATATTCCCCGCGGTCATCGTCTATGTCCGCGCCTCGGGGCTGACCGCCGCGGATCGGGCTAAGGCGGCCGCCGACGCCAGGAGCTTCGCTGGGCTGCATGGGGTCGGCCCCGGCCAGGTGGCAGGCCCGATCCCCTCGGCAGACGGCAAGGCCATCCAGACCATCCTTCAGGTGAACCTGGGCGCGCAGGGCTGGAACGGCGCCACGAAGGCCGCCGACTCGATCCGCGCGATCGCTCAAGCCCATGCGGACGGCCTGGCCTCCTACATCACCGGCCCGCTGGGGAACGCGGCCGACAACAGCAAGGTATTCAAGGGCATCGAGAGCACGCTGTTGTACGCGGCGCTGGCGGTCGTCATCGTGATCTTGCTGATCACCTACCGGAGCCCGGTGCTGTGGCTGCTGCCGGTGATCTCCTCCGGGGTGGCGCTGATCACCGCCCAGGCGGTGATCTACCTGCTCGCGGCGCACGCCGGGCTGACGGTCAACGCGCAGAGCGCCGGCATTTTGGCTGTGCTGGTGTTCGGGGCGAGTACGGATTATGCGCTGCTGATCGTTGCCCGCTACCGGGAGGAGCTGCGCCGCCACGACCGCCGCCATGCGGCGATGGCCGAGGCGCTGCGGCGCGCGGGCCCGGCGATCATCGCCAGCGGCAGTACCGTCATTGTCGCCTTGCTGGCGCTGTCGGTGGCAGAGCTGAATTCGACCAAGAGCCTGGGGCCGGTGCTGGCGATCGGCGTGGCCGTGGGCATGCTCGCCATGCTCACCCTGCTGCCGGCCCTCCTGGTGGCCTTCCCCCGCGGGGTTTTCTGGCCCTACCGGCCGAGTTATGGCTCGCCCGAGCCCACAGCACGGGGCC
>DAITAE010000766.1:0-1970 GCA_036824445.1 Streptosporangiaceae bacterium
GGCTGGACGCGACGCCCGCGATGTGCTCGTCGACCTTGACTAGCGCGGTCAGGTTCATCGGCACGAACACGAAGCCAAGGCCGAATGCGGTGACGATCATCGGGCCGAGGATCCCGCCGGCGTAGGTGCTGTGCTCGCTGACCCGGGATAGCCAGAACATTCCGCCAGTGGCGATGACGCCGCCGGCGGCCAGCAGTGGCCGCGCGCTGGTGCGGCTGATCAGCTGCGACGCTGCGGCGGAGGTCACCAGGACGATGCCGATCATGGGCAGGTAGGCGATGCCGGTCTTCAGGGCGCTGTAGCCCCACACCGTCTGCATGAAGATCGTCAGGAAGAAGAACATGCCGAACATCGCGGTCCCCACGCACAGGCTGATTAGGTAGGCTCCCGACCTGTTACGGTTGGCGAGCAGCCGCATCGGCAGCAGCGCATGCTTGCTGCGCGCCTCGATCACGCCGAACGCGGCAAGCAGCGCGACGGCGGCGGTCAGCGACGCGACGACCTTGGTGTCTGTCCAGTGCGAGACGCCGTTCGGGCTGGTCGCAGCGCTGGACAGGCCATACACCAGCGAGGCGACCCCGAGTGTGCCGGTCAGGGCGCCGGGTATGTCGAACCGGCCGGTGCGGCGGCCCGTCTCGGGCAGGACGCGCGCCGCGAGGGCCGCGACGACGAGCCCGATCGGCACGTTCACGAACATGACCCAGCGCCAGCTCGCGTAGGTGGTGAGCAGCCCGCCAGCGATCAGGCCAATGCCGCCGCCGGCGACGCTCATCGCGGAGTACACGCCCATCGCGCGGTTACGTGGCGGGCCTTGCGGGAAGGTGACCGCGATCAGCGACAGTGCGGTGGGCGCGGCCAGCGCCGCGCCGACGCCTTGCAGGGCGCGCGCGGACAGCAGCCACGCCTGGCCGGTGGCGAACCCGCCGAGCAGCGAGGCCAGCGCGAACAGCAGGATACCGGTGATGAAGATCCGGCGGCGCCCGAGCAGGTCGCCGGCTCTGCCGCCGAGCAGCAGCAGGCTGCCGAACACCACCGTGTAGGCGTTGACGACCCATTCCAGATTGGTCCCGGAAAAGCCGAGCGCGCGCTGGATATGCGGCAAGGCGACGTTCACGATGGTCGCGTCGAGCACGACCATGAGCTGGGCCGCCGCGATGACGGTGAGCGCTAGCCCGAGCCTGCGGGGTGCCTGCGTGGTCCTGGCGGACTCGGCGTGCCAGGCCCAGTGGACCGGGCACCCGGCAACTCGTGGCGTGACTGACATGGCGGGCTCCTCAGTGCGGGGCGTCTCAGTGCCGGACCGCGGGAAGCGATCCCGCCCCCCCGACTTTCTGATACACTGTGTCTCATACAGTCAGGATGGCACGGGGAGAAGGTGTGAGTCAAGTTGTCTCAGAACGCGGGCGCTGAGTCGGCGACATACGACCCGCGGGCCGCTCGCAGCAGGGAGGCCATACTCTGTGCCGCTCGCCTGCTGCTCGAGCGGGAAGGGCCCGAGTCGGTCACGCACCAGCGGGTGGCGCGAGAGGCCGGCGTGGGCCGGGCGACGGTTTACCGGCACTGGCCTGATCCAGGGCAGCTGCTGCACGACCTCATCAACGAGGCGGAGCTGCCGTTCTTCAAGGATCCGATGAGCCCGGTACGGCCGTGGCTCCGGCGCGAGCTGCAGTGGGTCGCCAGAGAGCTGGCGTCTCCCGCTATGGCCGGAGTCGCGGTCACCCTGATGCACCGGGCACGCTGGGACCATGCCACCGCGGAACGGCGAGAACATCTCATGACGCTGCTCACAGACAGGATTTCCGCGGCACTCGACCTCGCGGCGGCAGGCGGCGAGCTGGCAGATGAACCGGCCGAGCCCGCAGTGGTCGCCGCCATGCTGCTCGGCCCGATGCTGTTCCGGAGGCTCATGCAAGATCAGCCCGTGTCACCGGAACTCATCGAACAAGCGCTCGATTCTGCCGTTACCTGGC
>DAITAE010000255.1:0-6774 GCA_036824445.1 Streptosporangiaceae bacterium
GCCTCGGCCTTGTCCTCGTTGGTCTTCTCGGCCAGGGCGAGCTCGCTGACCAGGATCTGCCGGGCCTTGGCCAGCATCCGCTTCTCACCGGCCGACAGCCCGCGCTCGCGGTCTCTGCGCCACAGGTCCCGGACGACCTCGGCCACCTTGTTCACGTCGCCGGAGGCGAGCTTCTCCAGGTTGGCCTTGTACCGTCGCGACCAGTTGGTCGGCTCCTCGGTGTGCGGGGCGCGCAGCACCTCGAACACCCGCTCCAGTCCTTCCTGCCCCACCACGTCACGCACGCCTACCAGCTCGGCATTGTCCGCGGGCACACGTACGGTCAGATCACCCTTGTCGACCTTGAGAACCAGATAGGTCCTGTCCTCACCTTTGATCGAACGGGTCTCGATCTCTTCGATGCGAGCAGCCCCATGGTGGGGGTACACGACAGTGTCGCCGACCTTGAAAGTCATGTGGCACATACCCCTTCCGCTGCACCAATACTACCATGCCGGAGGCGGCCCAATTGCCGGGGCGGGCGGCGAACACGCAGGTCATAGGGCCATTTCACCGGCCCGAAACTGCGATCGTCAGCGTGTTGGCCCCCCGGCGAGGCCGCCGGGTCCAGCACGCCAGTGACGCGGGAGCCGCCGCTGACCCATACTGGGATGAACGTGGCCGCTCATGCCGGAGAGATGCGCGTGAACATTGGCGGCGACCCGGGACGGGATGACTACGGCCTGCCACCGGTCGACATCGAGATCCCTGATGACGCACGCGAACTCGACCGTGACGTGCAGGCCTATCACCGTGAGCTCCGCGCGCAGCGCTGGCGCCGGCGAACCCGCCGGATGGCGGGACCGCTGACCCGCGACGGCATGGTGCTGCCGCTGCTGGCCGGCTGCCTGGCGCTGACGCTGCTCGCCGGGACGCTGCTCACCGTGTTCAGCGGCGCCCAGCTGACCGGGCGGGCGCCGGGCCGGGCCGACCATCAGCTCCCCAACGCGACCGCCCTGGTCGACGGCGTGCGGACACCGTTGCGCCACCTCCGCGGGCTGGTGCTAGCCCTGGTCCCGACCGGGTGCAGATGTGCAGACCTGCCCCAGCTCGCGCGCGAAGCGAGTGAGGCGAACGTGCCCATCTACATCGTCGGGAGAGGGCACGACCTTGTGACGGCCCTGGTCAAACGCACAATGCGGGGCGCGCACGCGGTGGAGGACACCAATGATGCCCTCATAAGCGCCTACAACCCAGTCATTCTGACGGCCGTCCTGGTCAAAGGCGACGGGTCTGTCGCCAGCGTCGCCCTGCCCGACCGGAAGAAGGGCTTCCAGCTGACGAGTGCGCTGCGCTCGCTGGTCCCGCATCCGGGCGGCACCGGTATGGCGACCGTCGCGGCCGGCCCCGCGGGTGGCTAGCACCGCACGGACCGATACGCTGTGCGGCGTCCACCACCCCGCGTCGGACTTCCTGACCCGGAGGAGCACGCCGTGATCCTCAGCAACCGCGGCACAGCGTCGCTGCGAGCCCTCGCCGTGGTCGTGGCGGCCGTCCTGGCGGCCGCGATCGCCGGGTGTGAGGCCGGGTTCAATGCCCCCACCCAGCGGTGGCATCAGCCGGCCGCGGGAGCGTCAACGGTGGTGAACAACGCGATCCAGATCAACAACGTGTTCCTGCTCGGTGCGCCACCGGCCCTCACGCTCTTGCGCGGCGGCTCGGCGGGCCTGTTCCTCGCCCTCAACAACAGCGGCCCTCCCGACCGGCTGATCTCGGTCACCGCCCCGGGCACGGCCGCCGCGGTCCAGATGCCGGCCGGTGGCATCCGCCTGGCCACCGAGCAGCAGGTGCTCCTCACCGGCCCGGCGCCGCAGGTGATCCTGCGCCGCCTCACCCGCTCGGTCAACGGCGGCCAGCACATCCTGGTCGTTCTGCACTTCCTGCGGGCGGGGAGGGTGCCGATGCTGGTCCCCGTGATGCCGCGCGCCCAGTGGTTCGCGACCTTCTCGCCAGCACCGATCCTGGTCAGCCCCTCGCCGTCCCCGTCAGGGCCGCGTGGGACGGCGTCCCCGTCCCCGACGGCCCCATCTCCGGCCGCCACGTCCCCATCGCCGACCTCGACCGGGTAGCCGGCGCCGACACGGCGCATCCCTGCGGCAGACCGCGCCGCCGGGCGGCGTCAAAGCACGCGGAGCGCTGAGGGTCAGACCACCGGCTCGAACTTGTAGCCAAGCCCGCGCACCGTGATGATGTGCCGGGGACTGCCCGGGTCGGCCTCCACCTTCGCGCGCAGCCGCTTGATGTGGACGTCGAGCGTCTTGGTATCGCCGACGTAGTCCGCGCCCCAGACCCGGTCGATCAGCTGCATCCTGGTCAGCACCCGGCCGGCGTTGCGGAGCAGCACCTCCAGCAGCTCGAATTCCTTGAGCGGCAACTGGGCCTGCTCGCCGCGCACGGTGACCACATGCCGGTCGACGTCCATCCGCACCGGCCCGGACTCCATGACCGAGGCGCCGGCTTCGTCCGGCTCACCACGGCGCCGCAGCACCGCCCGCATCCGGGCCACCAGCTCTCGCGATGAGAATGGCTTGGTGACGTAGTCGTCGGCACCCAGTTCCAGGCCGACGACCTTGTCGATCTCGCTGTCCTTGGCCGTGAGCATGATCACCGGGACGTTGGACCGCTCGCGCAGCGTCCGGCAAACCTCGCTGCCGGGCAAGCCGGGCAGCATGAGGTCGAGCAGGACGAGATCGGCGCCGTTGCGGTCGAAAGCGTCGATCGCGTCCGGCCCGGTCGGGCAGACCGCGACCTCGAAACCTTCCTTGCGCAGCATGTAGGAGAGCGCGTCGCTGAACGATTCCTCGTCCTCGACCACCAGCACGCGTGTCACTTGACTGCCTCCCTGGCAGGTTGGGCAAGGCCAGCGGCGGGGGTGCCGTCGGCGGCCGGCGTATTCCTGATCGCGGGCAGGCGCAGGGTGAAGGTGGATCCCACGCCTTCCTTACTCCAGACCGTCACCTTGCCGCTGTGGGCGGCCACCACGTGCTTCACGATCGCCAGGCCCAGGCCTGTCCCGCCCGTGGCACGGGAGCGGGCGGCGTCCACCCGGTAGAAACGCTCGAAAATGCGCTCCAGGTCCCGCTCGGGAATGCCGATGCCCTGGTCGGCGACGCTGATCTGGGCGGCGCTGGCACCGTCCCGGGTGGCCGAGACCACCACCCGGGTCTTCTCCGGGCTGTAGGCGACCGCGTTCTCCACCAGGTTCCGCAGCGCCGTGACCAGCAGGTCCTCGTCACCGAGGACGGCAAGCCGCTCGTCGCAGCTTTCCGCGAGCTCGATACCGCGTGCGCTGGCCTTCATCCGGCACCGGTCCAGGACCTCCGCGACCACGGCGCCGAGGTCGACCGGGTTCGGGTCGGGCACGGGCTCGGCCGCCTGGATCCGGGACAGGGTGATCAGGTCCTGGACCAGGTAGGTGAGCCGGGACGCCTCCTGCCGCATCCGGCCGGCGAACCGGCGCACCGCCTCTGGGTCGTCGGCCGCCTCCTCCATCGTCTCGGCGAGCAGGGCGAGGGCGCCGACCGGCGTCTTGAGCTCATGGCTGATGTTGGCGACGAAGTCCCGCCGGACTTCCTCCACCCGGCGGCTCTCCGTCTGGTCCTCGGCGAGCAGCAGGACCAGGCCGCCACCGCCGACGCTGGCGCCCAGCGGGGCGACGCGCACCGCGAAGCTGGTCCGCCGGCCGCCGAACGCGGACCCGGACACCTCGATCTCGCCCTCGCGGATCTCCCCATCCCGGCGGACCTGGCGGGCCAGGGCGAGAAGTTCCCCCACCATCAGCTGGTCGTCCTTGACCAGACCGAAAGAGCGGGCCGCCGCGCTGGCACTCAGCACACGGTCGTGGTTGTCGAGCACGACGGCCGAGGACGAGAGCACGGACAGCACTGACGCCACACCGGCCGGGATGCGCGTCGCCTGCCACTCGACGCCGTCGGACACCGCGTCGGCCTGCCTGTGAGCTTTCACCGGTTAGCTCCCCGGCGTTACGGCACACACGGGCGTGTGGTTACGGCACCACGCGTCACCTGCGTGCTCACGCTTCGATGGTATGCGTACTGAGCCAGGAACGCTCATGACCCTGGTCAAGCCCGTCACGCTGTTCCTCCCCTATTCATACGGGTGTTGATGGACGGACGTTCGGGATTCCGCCCGCCGAAACGATCATGGCGCGCCGGGTTCTCAGCGTCCCTGGCCCCGGACGGCCTCCGCGGCCACGGCCGCGGCCTCGGGGTCGAGGTAGCGTCCACCCGTCAGCTTCGGGCGGAAGTCGGCGTCCAGCTCGTAGACGAGCGGAATGCCGGTAGGGATGTTGAGGTCGGCGATCTGCGCGTCCCCGATCCCGTCCAGGTGCTTGACCAGCGCACGCAACGAGTTGCCGTGCGCGACGACCAGCGGGGTCCGCCCGGTCGCCAGGTCGGGAACCAGCGCGTCGTACCAGTAGGGCAGCAGCCGGTGCAGCACGCCTTTCAGGCACTCGGTGCGGGGCCGCAGCTCATAGGGAAGATGGGCATACCGCGGATCGTGGGCCTGCGACAGCGGGTCATCGTCGGCGAGCTCCGGCGGCGGCACATCATAGGAACGCCGCCAGAGCATGAACTGCTCGTCCCCGAACTCCTGCCGGGTCTGCGCCTTGTTCTTGCCCTGGAGCGCGCCGTAGTGGCGCTCATTGAGGCGCCAGGACCTGGTGACTGGAAGCCAGAGCAGGCCCGCTGCCTCCAGCGACAGGTGAGCGGTCTGGATGGCGCGGGTCAGCACTGAGGTGTGGACGATGTCGGGCCGCAGGCCGGAGTCACGCAGCAGCGTGCCGCCGGTCACGGCCTCCGCAGCGCCCTTGGCGGAGAGCCCGACATCCACCCAGCCGGTGAACAGTCCTTCCGCATTCCAGGTGCTCTCGCCGTGCCGCAACAGCACCAGTGTCGACATGGCGTGAGCCTATCCGCCGAGCACGCCCGGCCCACCACCCAGCCCGGGCGGGAGCACCCGCCGGCCGGGAGCACCCGCCGGCCGGGACACGGGAAGGCGGGAGTGACGGTGCAGCGGCGCCTGACGCGACCGGAGAGGGCACAGCGCCGGCGACGGGAACAGGGTGCCGGGCGGCATGGTTCCTTAGTCGGAGGTGGGTGCCCGTGCCGCCACGCTACCCCCGGCGGATCGCGACCATCAGCGTTCATACCTCGCCGCTTGAGCAGCCAGGCACCGGCGACGCCGGGGGCCTGAATGTGTACGTGGTCGAGGTCGCGAAGCGGCTGGCAGCCCAGGGCGTGGAGGTGGACATCTTCACCCGCGCGGTGTCGCGGGATGCGCCCCCGGCCGCCGAACTGGTGCCTGGTGTGCTCGTGCGGCACGTGCCGGCCGGGCCGTACGAGGACCTGGACAAGACCGACCTGCCCGCTCAGCTATGCCACTTCACGTTCGAGGTGCTGCGGACAGAGGCCGCCTACGCCCCCGGCAGGTACGACCTGGTGCACGGGCATTACTGGCTCTCCGGCCACGTCGGCGCGGTCGCGAAGGAGCGGTGGGGTGTGCCGCTGGTGCAGTCCATGCACACGCTGGCCAAGGTGAAGAACGCGGCGCTGGCACGCGGCGACGCCGCCGAGCCCGCGATGAGGCTGCGCGGCGAGGCAGACGTGGTGGCCGCGGCCGACCGGCTCGTCGCCAACACCGACGAGGAAGCCCGGCAGCTCGCCGGGCTCTACGGGGCCGACCCGGCCCGGATCTGGACCGTCAACCCCGGCGTCGACCTCTCGGTCTTCCGGCCGGGACCGCCGCAGCAGGCGCGGCAGCGGCTCGGCCTGCCCGCCGACGGGCACGTCGTGGTGTTCGCTGGCCGGGTCCAGCCGCTCAAGGCGCCGGACGTGGCCTTGCGCGCCGCCGCCATTCTGGTCCGCGACGACCCCGCGCTGGCGCGGTCCCTGACCATCGCGTTCATCGGAGGGCCGAGCGGCACCGGGCGCGCGGACCCCGACCGGCTGACCGAGCTGGCGCGCGCGCTCGGCATCGGCGGCCTGGTGCGCCTGGAGCCGCCCTGCCCGCAATTCGAGCTGGCGGACTGGTACCGGGCGGCTACCGTGGTCATGGTGCCGTCCTACTCCGAGTCGTTCGGGCTCGTGGCCGCGGAGGCCCAGGCCTGCGGGACGCCGGTGATCGCCGCGTCGGTCGGCGGGCTGCGCACGGCCGTCCAGGATGGCGTGTCGGGGATCCTCGTGGACGGGCACGATCCGGCCAGTTACGCACGGGTGCTCGCCGGGCTGTTCGCATCCCCCGGGCTGCGGGCCCGGCTGGCACACGGGGCGGTGCAGCACGCATCCCGGTTCGGCTGGGGACTCACAGTGGACCGGCTGCTTACCGTCTACGCCGGGGCGATGAGTGCCTCCCTGGCGGTCCCGCCGAGCTACACGCGTGCGGGCTGACAGGATGGGAGCCATGAGCGGCATGGCTCCCGCGGTATGCCCATGAGCCCGGGTCCGCAGGCGACGCCGGGCGCGCCGGTGAACCCTGATGCGCCGGTGGCCACGGACCAGGCGCGCGCGGCCAGCGCGATCGAGTCGGCGCTGGCCGGGCTCGGCCTGGACGCCGAGCGCCCGCAGCCAGGCAGCTACCTGGTCAGGCTGGAGGGCGAGCGCAAGCTGGCGACGATGACCTGGCTGATCGTGGGCGTGCACAGCCTGCACGTGGAGGCATTCTTCTGCCGTCAGCCGGACGAGAACCACGCCCGCTTCTACCGGTTCCTGCTCG
>DAITAE010000767.1:0-1969 GCA_036824445.1 Streptosporangiaceae bacterium
GCGCGTGCGCGCGCGGGCGCGCGACCTCCGCCGGGTGCGGCGGCGCGCGGCGGAGGTCGGCGAGCGGTCGGTCCTGGTGCTGCGGCCGCCCGACCGGGGCTTCGTCGCGCCCCAGCTCGACATGCGCGGGTCGCGCGTGGAGGACGCGCTGGAGGAGCTGGAGACGTACCTGAACGACGCGGTGATGTCCGGCGTCAGCTCGGTGCGGATCCTGCACGGCAAGGGCACGGGCGCGCTGCGCGCGGCCGTGCGCGAGCACCTGGCGAGGCACCCGCTGGTGCAGTCGTCCGAGCCCGCCCCCCAGCGCGAGGGTGGCGACGGGGTGACGATCGTCAAGCTGACCGCCTGATTTCCCTCCCCCCGTGATGCGTGATGCATATTGAGCGGCGGGTGATCGGCCGACCGCGCCGACCAACCTCCGGCTCACGCACGCTCCCCTTCGCCATATGAGGGGAGGGGACTGACACCCCGGCACCCATCGTCCAGGTCGCGGACGACCTGGACGATGGGACCCGGCCGGCTGGCGTCGGCGTGACCGTCTGGGGCAACGCTTGGCGGCGGGAAGTACAACCGCCGGGTTGGTGAGAGGCTGTCCACCTCGCGTGGCATCCCCGGCAGGACTGGCGCCGGCCTGACCGTGTCAGGCCTCGCCAGCGCCTGCCCGTCGGTGGACGCCGGCATGGAGGGCACCAGATGAGGTATCTGGAAGCCTGTGACAACATCCCAGCACCTCGATCCAGCCACCCTCCTCACCGCACTCTACTGCGTGATCGACGACCTCTACCAGGAGCACTTCGCCCGCCACAAGCCGATCCGATCTGGCCCCCATCCGACGATGTCGGACAGCGAGGTCCTGACTTTGGTCGTGCTCTGCCAATGGCGCCAGGATCGCTCTGAGCGGGCCTTCCTCGCCTACGCCAACCGCCACCTGCGGTCCTTCTTCCCCCATCTGCTCCACCAGAGCGCCTTCAATCGTCGGACCCGCGACCTGATGGGGGTGCTTTGCGCCTTGGCCCCGGCCATCAGGCAACGAGCCACCGCCGTTCTGGGCCTACCGCCGCCCGTCTTGGAGGCGGTGGACGGCGTGCCCGTCCCGCTCATGGCACGCTGCCGTGGGAGGCAGCATCGGTTGTTCAGGGACGAAGCGGCGTTCGGCCGCGGCGGCAGCGACAAGGACTGGTACTACGGCCTCAAGTTGCTGGTCGCGGTGGACGACATGAGCTTCATCGGAGGCTTCGTGGCGGGCCCAGCCAACACCGAGGAGCGCTGGCTGGCCGAGGCCTTGTTTCGCTGGCGACTGGATCCCGACCTGCCTGCCCCCACCTCCAACGACATGGCCCAAGTGCTGGGGCCTACGCATCGCAAGGGCGGACGGCGTCAGGGCCCGACTGGGCCCCTGGGCCCGCACTGGGGCGTGGGCGTACCGAGTTCGCCCTTCATCATCGGCGATCTGAACTACGAGGGCACCGCCTGGAACCAGCACTGGCGTGATCACTACGGGGCACCGGTGCTCACCGAGGCCGACTTCCGCGGTCTGGATAAGCCGGATCGTCGGCGAGCGGCGCGCCAACTGCACGGCCTCCGGCAATGCGTCGAAAACGCCTTCTCCCGACTCGTGGCCAGCTTCGGGTTGAAGTTCCCGCGAGCTCGCACCCTTTGGGGGCTGTGGACCCGCCTGGCCGCCAAGATGGGCGCCCACAACCTCAGCCTCTTCCTCAACCTCCTCTACGGCCGGCCCCTCCTATCCACTTGCGATCCCCTGTCCTGATCTGCATCACGCATTACGAGGGGGAGGGAGTCCAGCTACGAGGGGGAGGGAGTCCAGTCGCCGCCCTAGACGAAGACGCGGCTCAGGTCGTACAGGTCGCGGGGGACTCGGCGGGTTTCGGCGACCAGTTCGGACAGCGGGACCACCGCCACGTCGCCGTCGCGGCGGATGGGGGCCACGCCCCCCTCGCCGCGGTGCAGC
>DAITAE010000768.1:0-1965 GCA_036824445.1 Streptosporangiaceae bacterium
TATCGCCTACGATGTCCACGGCCCGCTGCCCACCGCCGACGGACGCCCACCGCTGTTCATGATCGGCCAGCCCATGGACGCCAGCGGTTTCGGCACGCTTGCGTCATACTTCCCGGACCGCACCGTGGTCACCTATGACCCGCGCGGCCTCGGCCGCAGCACCCGCAAGGACGGCCGGGTCGACAACGCACCCGCGGTCCAGGCGGACGACGTGCACGCCGTGATCGAGGCGCTCGGCGCCGGCCCGGTCGAGATGTTTGCGAGCAGCGGCGGCGCGGTGACCGCGCTCGCGCTCGTGGCGGCGTACCCGGACGACGTGACCACCCTGGTGGCACACGAGCCGCCCCTCATCCCGGTGCTCCCCGACGCCGAGGCTGCCGAGCGCGCCCGCGCCGCCGTTCGGGACATCTATGAGGCCAAGGGGTCACATGCAGGCATGGCGGCCTTCATCGCAATGACGTCTTGGCGAGGCGAGTTCACCGATGACTACTTCACCCAGCCCGCGCCGGATCCCGTCCAGTTCGGGATGCCGGCCGATGACGACGGCTCTCGTGACGACCCGCTGCTGTCCGACCGGTCCTGGGCGGTCAGCGGCTATCGCCCCGACGTCGATGCGCTGGCCGCAGCGCCGACACGCGTCGTGATCGCCGTGGGGGAGGAGTCCCTGGGCACCTTCACCGGACGGACGTCGCTCGCAACCGCCGAGCTGCTCGGTCAGCAGGCGACCGTGTTCCCGAGCCACCACGGCGGCTTCCTCGGCGGCGATTTTGGTTACGCCGGCCAGCCCGAGGCCTTCGCGCGCAAACTGCGAGAGGTCCTCGGCGACGGCAAGTGACGCAGGTTCACGGCTCCGGCCGCCGCGCCTAGGTGCTGGCCTGGCATGTGCCAGAGCGGGGACACGACATCCGCTCAGGCCATCCGTTGTGCGGGTAATCGTTGCTGGTTGCGGCGAAGTGCGGTCGGCGCCGGGTCGGAAGCCGGGCCTGGGGGAGCGCTTATTGAAGGTCCAGCACCAGGCCAGGGGCCGCAACGCCGACGTGGCCGGTGTAGTGGTTAGTGGCTGCGCCCCGCGCGGCCGCCGGGTCAGTCCCGGGCAGCAGATGGGTCAGCAGCAGGTGCCCGGCGCCGGCCTGCGCGGCCCGCCTGCCCGCCTGGGCCGCACTGGACAGATAGCGCTGCGAGTCCTCCGGGACCTGGTCGACGTAGCTGGCCTCTGCCAGCAGCAGGTCCGCCTGGGCCGCCAGCTCCGCCAGCAGCGGGCTTGGCCCGCAGTCACCGGTGTAGGCCAGGACCATCTCGCCCGCTGCCAGCCGCAGGCCAACATTGGGCACCCAATGCGGCAGCAGCCAGGTCTCTGCCCGGAATGGCCCGATCTCCAGCCGTCCGCCCGGGCTCAGTTCGGTCAGTTCCAGGGCACCCGCCAGCATCCCTGGGCGATCCAGCGCCAGCACCGCATCCAGGGCGCCCGGCAGCGCGTATACCGGCAGCGCCCCCGCCGGGTCGTCGCGCATCACCCGCGCCCGCAGCAGCGGATTCAGATCCGCGCAATGATCGGGGTGACCATGGCTGATGAACACGGCGTCAACCTGACCCGGCGCGGCCCGTCCCAGCAGCCGCGGCACAGTCGCATATCCAAGATCGACAACCAGCCGGAACCCGTCGTGCTCCACCAGGAAGCCACTGCACGCCTGGCCCGCTTCCGGCCATGCACCGCATCCGCCCAGGACCGTGAGCCGCATCACCACCCACCCTAATCCACCGCGTACCAGGCCAACCGGAAGCAGAGAAGCCAGGTCCCCATCTGCTTCCGCCGCACAGAGCGCGCTTGACCCGGTCTAAACGAAAAAGTCACCGGGACCCGTGGGGGGAGAGTGGGTCCCGGTGACTGCTCTCATTGCTGCTCTCATTGCTGCCCGACGTTCCGGTCCAGGGTCACTGTCATGGATGCCGAACTCCGTTGCCCGC
>DAITAE010000256.1:0-6762 GCA_036824445.1 Streptosporangiaceae bacterium
GCTGATGGGCGTCCGCCGCGACACCTACATGCGCACCGACGCCGACGGTGAGAGCCAGCAGGCGCGGGCGCGCGCCCGGCGCGAGGCCGACGGGCCGGCGGAACTTGGCAACGGCCGGCCCGGCGGCTACGAGGGCGTGGCCCTCCAGGTGATCGACGGGCTCACGGGACGCAGCCCCGGCGAGGTCATCGTCAACACCCGCAACGGCGCCAGCCTCGGCTTCCTCGACCCGGACGACGTTGTCGAGGTGCCGGCGCTCGTTCACGGTGGCGGCGTGTCCCCGCTGGCCGTCGGGCAGCTCCCCCGATCGGCCAGGGGACTCATCACCCAGACCAAGCAGTACGAGCGAGAGCTCGTCGACGCCGCGGTGAGCGGCGACGCGGGCCTGGCAGCCCTGGCTCTCGCCCTCCACCCGCTGGTACCGGGAGTTACCGTCGCGAGGGAGATGATGAGTGAGTACCGCGAACGGCACGGCCGCCATCTTGCCTACCTCCGCTAGCGCACGCGCGGCGGTCGTGACCCGCCCGGGCATGCGCCGGGCCGCGGCATGAAGGTCGCGGTGGTCGGCGGCGGGTCGACCTACACCCCCGAGCTCGTCGACGGCATGGCGAGACTGGCCGGCCAGGTTGGCGTCAGCGAGCTGATGCTGGTCGACCCCGACTCCGCCCGCCTGGACGTGGTCGGCCCGTTCTCCGCCCGGATCATGCGGGCCGCGGGGCACCCGGCGCAGGTCAGGTGGACAACCGCCCTGGACGACGGCCTGGACGGGGCCGGCGCGGTGCTGCTCCAGCTACGGGTCGGCGGGCAGGCGGCCAGGCAGCGTGATGAGACCTGGCCGCTGGAATACGGCTGCGTCGGGCAGGAGACCACAGGAGCCGGCGGGCTGGCGAAGGCGCTGCGGACCGTCCCCGTGGTGCTGGATATCGCCGAGCGCGCCCGGCGCCGGGCGGCGGCGGGCGCCTGGATCATCGACTTCACCAACCCGGTTGGCATTGTCACCCGCGCGCTGCTCGACGCCGGGCACCGGGCGGTCGGGCTGTGCAACGTGGCGATCGGCTTCCAGCGCTCCTTCGCCGCCATGCTCGGCGTGGACCCGGACCAGGTCTCGCTCGACCACGTCGGCCTGAACCATCTGACCTGGGAGCGGGCCGTGCGCGTCAACGGGACGGACCGGCTCCCGGAGCTGCTCGCTGCCCATCGCGCACAGATCACGGAAAAGACCGGCCAGCCGCCGGGCGTGCTGTCGGAACTTGGCGTCGTTCCCTCCTACTACCTGCGCTATTTCTATTGTCACGACGCGGTGGTCGCCGAGCAGCGGCAGCACGCCACCCGTGCGGAGGAAGTGGCGCTGCTGGAGCGGGAGCTGCTGGCGATGTATGCCGACCCCGCGGTCGACCGCAAGCCGGCGCTCCTGGAGCGGCGGGGCGGTGCCTACTACTCGGAGGCGGCCGTGGCGCTGCTGGCGTCGCTGGTCACCGACGGCCGCGACACTCAGGTCGTGAACGTGCGCAACGCGGGCACGCTGGCGTTCCTCCCCGACGAGGCGGTCATCGAGGTACCGTCCACGGTCGGCGCGGCGGGCGCCCAGCCGGTCCCGGTGGCCCCGCTGGACCCGCAGCTGAGCGGGCTCGTCGGCCACGTGGCCGGGTATGAGGAGCTCGCGGTGGAGGCCGCGCTCCGGGGCGGCCGCGACCGGGTGCTCGCGGCGCTGCTCGCGCACCCGCTGGTCGGCCAGTACGATCTGGCCGGACAGCTGACCGACCGGCTGATCGACGAGAACCGGGCATACCTGCCGTGGGCCGACCCGGCGGGCATCCGGTGAGCGGCGCCCTGCCCGCGGTCATCGCCGTCGACGGCGGGAACAGCAAGAGCGACCTGGCCCTGGTGGCCCGTGACGGCACGCTGCTCGCCAGCGCTCGTGGGCCGGGCATCACCAAGCCCGACCTGACGGCGACCCTCGGGCTGCTGACCAGCCTGATCGACCAGGCCCAGCGCCAGATAGGCGAGCCGGGATGCCCCGTTGCACGCCACCTTTCCGCCTGCGTTGCCAACGCCGACCTGCCCGAGGAAGAGGAGGCCCTGACCGCCGCGCTGCGCGCGCAGGGCTGGAGCGACACCACGGAGGTGGTCAACGACACCTTCGCGGTGCTCCGGGCCGGGCTCGTCACGCCGGACGGCGCCTCTCCCTCCCCCGGCGACCGCCCGGGCCAGCGGCACTGGGGAGTCGCGGTCACCTGCGGGGCGGGCATCAACTGCGTCGCCGTCGCGCCCGATGGCCGGAAAACCGGGTTCCTCGCGCTCGGCGAGATCACCGGGGACTGGGGCGGCGGGGCGGGCCTGGGCAGGGCGGGGCTGTGGTGGGCGATACGTGCCGAGGACGGCCGTGGCCCGGACACGCGGCTGCGCGGCGCCGTGGCGGCCCACTTCGGGGTGCCGTCGGTGCGTGAGGTGGCGATCCGCATCCACCTGGGCACGATCTCCGAGGTCAGGCTGCGGGAGCTCGCCCCGGTCGTCCTGGCCGTCGCGGGCGCCGGCGATGACGTCGCGGCGGCGCTGGTCCGCCGGCAGGCCGACGAGATCTGCGCGATGGCGCTGACCGTCATGCGCCGCCTCGGCCTCACCGGGCTCGCCACTCCCGTCGTCCTGGGTGGCAGCCTCCTGGCCGCGCGCGACCCCCTGCTCACCGTCGGCGTCACCGAGAGGATCAAAGCCGCCGCCCCGCAAGCCGCCGTGCGCATCACCGCCGTTCCCCCGGTCGCTGGGGCGGCCCTGCTTGGGCTCGATCACCTGCGAGCAGGACCCGAAGCCGAGCGCCGGCTGCGGGCCAGCTACGCAGAAAGGACCCCGTCATGAGCCACACGCGACCAGGAAGGTCCCTCTCCGCCGCGGCCATCGCCACGGCGGTAAGCCTGCTGCCGATGGCGTGCACCAGCCACGCCCCATCCACGGAACACTCGGCCACCCCCCGGTCCACGGCCACCGTGCTACCGGCGGCGGGGACGGCCGTCCCCCAGGTCCGGGTCAACCAGGTGGGATACCCCACCGGCGGCACCAAGGTGGCTTACGCCATGCTGCCCCAGCCGGTCAGCGCGGTCAGCTTCACCGTCTCGGGCGGCCAAGGCGTCGTGTTCCGCGGCCGCTCGGGCCGTGACCTGGGCAGCTGGAACTCCCACTACCCGGCTGTCTACCAGCTCGGCTTCAGTTCGGTGGCCCGGGCGGGCAGTTACCGCATCACCGTCCACGCCGCGGGCACGACGGCGGTGTCACCGGCCTTCACGATCGGCTCCCCCGCCGGCCTCTACCAGCGGCTGGTGAACAACTCCGTGCGCTACTTCACCTCCGAGCGCGACGGCGCGGACGTGGTGCCCTCCGTCCTGGGCCGGCAGCCGGCGAACCTGACCGACCAGCACGCCTACGTGTACCGGCTGCCTCGTTATGACAGCAACGACAACCTTGTCGGCGGCCTGCACCGGATCGGCGGCCCGGTCGACGTGGCGGGCGGGTGGTTCGACGCCGGAGGCGGCTACGAGAAATTCGCCTACACCTCCGGCTACGCCAACGGCCTGATGCTCCTGGCAGCACGCGACTTCCCCGGCACCTACCCGGCCCTGGCGCCGGAGGCGGGCTTCGGCCTCGGCTGGCTCGAGAAGCTGTGGAACCCAGCCAGGAAGGTCCTCTACGTCCAGGCGGGGATCGGCACCGGCAACGCGAGCAACACGATCCAGGGCGACTACAACTTCTGGTTCTTGCCGCAGGCCGAAGACCGCATGGACGTCCGGCCAGGGGGTCATCCCGGCCCCACCGCGTACTACGTGAAGTACCGGCCGGTCTTCCAGGCGGCGCCGCCGGGCAAACCGATCAGCCCCGACCTGGCCGGCCGGATGGCAGCCGACTTCGCCCTCGGCGCCCAGCTAACGGCCGGCCAGGACCGGCCGCGTGCCGAGCACCTGCTATCGCTCGCCCGGGGCATCTACGCGATGGCCAAGACCCGCCATGTCGGGGCGATCATGACCGCGTTCCCGCACGACTTCTACCCGGGTACCGAGTGGCACAGCGACATGCTCTGGGGAGCTGCGGAGATCGCTCTCGCGCAGGAGGCGCTCGGCATGCCCGCCACCCAGGTGCGCGCCTCACTGACCGCGGCGGAGCGCTGGGCGAAGGCGTACATCGCGGAGGGGCACCCGGCAGGAGGCGACACGCTCAACCTCTACGACACCGGCGCCGTCGGTGAGGCTGAACTGCTGCAGGCGGTGCGGGAGGCCCCGGCCCACCAGGTCACGGCGCCGGACACGGTGACGCCGGGCGCACTGCTTGCCGACATGGGTGCGCAGCTCCGCCTCGGCGAGGGCTGGGCCGAGAATGATCCGTTCGGACTCGGCAGCGAACTCGGCTCCAGCGATGCCACGCCGCACGCGTTCGGGCTCTATATCACCGACGCGCTCTACCGGCGCTATGGCGGGACCGATTTCTACCGCGCCTTCGCGGACCAGCAGCTCGGCTTCGCGCTCGGCGCCAACCCGTGGGGCAGCTCGTTCGTGGTCGGGGCCGGCTCCACGTTCCCGCAGTGCATGCAGAGCGAGGTCGCGAACCTGGCCGGCTCGCTGTCCGGCCATGGCGACATACAGCTCGGCGCGACCGTGGACGGCCCGAGCAGCCCCGGCAACTTCGTCGGGCTGGGCACGGTCAGTGGGATGCGGGCGTGCGGTGCTGGCAGCTACCGGCTGTTCAACACCACGACGGCGGCGTACGAGGACAACGTCGTCAGCTGGCCGTCGGTCGAGCCGGCCATCGACTACACGGCCAACTCGCTGCTCGCGTTCGCGTTCGCCGCGCAAGACAACGGCTAGCCCGGACGCCGGGTCATGGGTAGGAGAAGGGTCGTGACGGGAGCACGGTGGGCACACCGGCGGTGATGTCCGGCGGCCAGACCTGGCTCAGGTACTCCAGCGGGCCCGGGCGGTGGGTGCTGCTGGGCACCGTCCTCGGGTCCGCGCTCGCATCGATCGACGCCACCGTCGTCGGCATCGCCCTGCCCGCCATCGGTCATGACTTCCATACGGGCCTGGCCGACCTGCAATGGGTGGTCACGGCCTACACCCTCACCCTCGCCGGCCTGCTGCTGTTCGCCGGGGCGCTCGGCGACAAGTACGGGCGCAAGCGGATCTTCCTGACCGGCGTCGTGTGGTTCGCCCTGGCCTCGCTCATCTGCGCCATCGCCCCCAGCGCGCCGGTGCTGATCGCGGCGCGTGCGATCCAGGGCATCGGGGCGGCGCTCCTCACGCCCGGCAGCCTCGCCATCATTGAGGCCTCCTTCCACCCCGACGACCGGAGCAAGGCGATCGGGGCCTGGTCCGGGCTCAGCGGGGTCGGCATCGCGATCGGGCCGTTCATCGGCGGATGGCTGATCCAGGTGGCCTCCTGGCGGCTCATCTTCGTCATCAACCTGCCCCTGGCCGCCCTGGTCGTGGCGGTCGGCCTGCGGCACATCCCCGAGTCTCGCGACCCCGACGTCTCCGGCAGGCTCGATGTGGCCGGCAGCGTCCTGGTGACGTTCGGCCTGGTCGGGCTGACATACGGGCTGATCGAGGGCCCCACGGTCGGCTGGCTCGACCCCCTGCCGCTGGCCGCGCTGATCGCCGGCGTAACCCTGCTCATCGCCTTCCTCGCCTGGGAGCGGCGGGCGCGCGCGCCGATGCTGCCGCTCAACTTGTTCCGCTCGGCCCAGTTCACCTCCGCCAACGTGGTGACGTTTGCGGTCTACGCCGCGCTCGGCGGCGCCTTGTTCCTGCTGCCCATCCAGCTGCAGGAGGTATCGGGGTATACGGCGCTGGAGGCGGGAATTTCCCTGCTTCCGGTGACCGTGATCACGCTCCTGCTCTCCGCCCGGTCCGGGGCGCTCGCCGCGCGCATCGGCCCGAGGCTGCAGATGAGCATCGGGCCCCTTGTCATCGCCGCAGGCCTGGCCCTGTTCACCCGCGTCGGCTCTTCAGGAAACTACCTGACGGAAGTACTCCCCGCCGTCGTGGTCTTCGGCTTCGGCCTGGCCATCAACGTCGCGCCGCTGACGTCCACCGTGCTCGCCGCCGTTCCTGCCGAGCATGCGGGGGTGGCCTCCGCGGTGAACAACGACGTGGCCCGCGCCGCGTCGCTCATCGCGGTCGCCGTGCTCCCGGCAGCGGCCGGCCTCACCGGCACCTCCTACCTCCACCCCGCGGAGTTCACGGCCGGCTTCCACCGCGCGTCACTCATCGCCGCCGGGCTCTGCGTCATCGGTGGTGTCCTGGCCGCCGTCTTCATCCGCAACCCCCGGCCGGCCAGGATGGAGGCCGCCCCCGCCCCCGGGCCGCTGCACTGCAGCCTGGACGCGCCGCCCGCCCGGGTCTTGGTGGCCACGCCCCCTGCGGACGGTGCGGACGTGCCCAGCTAGAGAACCATCGGCAGCGCCTCGAAACTGGCCCGCCTTCCTCGCCCGCTGCTGGCGGCGCCCCTAGCGGTAGCCGCGTCTGGGCAGGATCGCGCCGATGATCCACAAGATCGGGAAAAAGAAGCCGATGAGGCCGAGGATCCAGTGGCCCTTACGGAAGGTCATGACGGCGAGCGTGAACAGCAGCACCAGGTAGATGGCGCCCAGCAGGAACCAGCCCCAGCCCGACATGCGTTCTCCTTCGTTCGGTCTCATTCAGCAAGAATCCGGCACACCCGGGAGCGGGCATACAAACCATGCCGACGGGGGGCACGATGCCGTCCCGCCGGCGGGTAGGT
>DAITAE010000769.1:0-1964 GCA_036824445.1 Streptosporangiaceae bacterium
ATCTTGGCGAGGAAGGCACCCTCGATCGCGGCGTCCAGGTCGGCGTCCTCGAAGATCAGGAACGGGGCGTTGCCGCCCAGTTCCATCGAGCAGTTGGTCACCGTGTCCGCCGCGGTCTTCAGCAGCACCCGGCCGACCTCGGTCGAGCCGGTGAACGAGAGCTTGCGCACCCGCGGGTCGGCCAGCATCGCCGACACCAGCGGCCCGGCGGACTTGCTGCACACCACGTTGACCACGCCGTCGGGAACGCCGGCCTCGCGCAAGATCTCGGCGACTGCGAACGCGCACAGCGGCGTCTCCTTGGCCGGCTTGAGCACGATCGTGCAGCCGGCCGCCAGCGCCGGGCCGATCTTGCGGGTGGCCATGGCGGCCGGGAAGTTCCACGGCGTGACCAGCACGCTGACCCCGACCGGCTGCCGCAGCACCAGGATGCGGTTGGCCCCGGAGGGGGCGGTCACCACCGAGCCGTCGATGCGGACGGCCTCCTCGGCGAACCAGCGGAAGAACTCCGCGGCGTAGACGACCTCGCCCCTGGCGTCGCGCAGCGCCTTGCCGTTCTCCAGCACCATCAGCCGCGCGATCGCCTCGGAGCGCTCCAGCATGAGGGCCCAGGCACGGCGCAGGCACTCGGCGCGCTCGCGCGGTGCCGTGGCCGCCCACCCGGGCAGCGCCTGGTGCGCGGCGGTCACCGCGGCCAGGGCGTCCTCGGGGGTGCCGTTGGCGATCTCGACGAGGGTGTCCTCGGTCGCCGGGTCGGTGACGGCAAGCGTGCCGGCGCCGCCGGGCCGCCATTCGCCGCCGATGAACAGCCCGGTCGGCACCTCGATGCCGGTGAGGGAGGCCAGGTTAGAAGAAGCAGCGTCGCCGTTCACGCGTCCTCCAGTGTCTTGCGCACGGTTTCGGTGATCCGCGCGACCGAGGGCAGCACGTGGTCCTCCAGGGCATCGGCGGCGGGCAGCGGGACGTGCGGGGTGGTGATCCGCACCGCCGGGCCCCGCAGGGAGCCGAACGCCTCCTCGGCCACGATCGACACGATCTCGGCGCCCCAGCCGCACAACCGTGGGTTCTCCTCGACCGTGAACAGCCGACCTGTCTTCGCGACCTCCGCGAGGATGGTGCGGGTGTCGAGCGGGACGAGGCTGCGCACGTCCACGACACTACAGGCGATGCCGTGCTCGGCCGAGAGCCGGCTGGCGGCGTCCACCGCCCGGGGGACCATCGCGGCCAGCGCCAGGATCGTGGCGTCGCTCCCCTCGGTGATCACCTTCGCCTGCCCGAGCGGCTCGACGATCTCGGCGGAATCGGGGATCTCGCTCTTGCTCGCATACAGCGACTTCTGCTCGAAGAACAGCACCGGATCGGGGTCCCGGATCGCGGCGGCGAGCAGCCCTATCACGTCGTACGGGTTGGAGGGGGCGATCACTTTGAGGCCCGGCACGGCCATCGCCCAGTTCTCCACGGACTGTGAGTGCTGTGCGCCGAACCGGACCCCGGCCCCGTTGGCGGCCCGGATCACCAGGGGGAACGAAACCTGCCCGTCCGACATGTAGCGGCTCTTGGCGATCTCGTTGGCGACCAGGTCCCAGCACACCGCGAAGAAGTCGCTGAACATGATCTCGGCGACCGGGCGCAGGCCGGTCATGGCCGCGCCCATGGCCGCGCCCAGGATGGCCTGCTCGCTGATGGGGGTGTCCCGTACCCGCTGTGGCCCGAATTCCTCCAGCAGGCCGACGGTGGCCTTGAACACGCCGCCCGCCGCCGCCACGTCCTCGCCGAGGAACACGACCCGCTCGTCGCGCCGCATCTCCTGCGCGATGCCCCGGGCCACCGCCTCGCGGTAGGTGATGACGCGGGGGGCTCCGGGGGGTCGTCCCCCCGGGTCAGCGCTGACGGTCATGTGATCACCGCCAGCACGGTCCCGACCGGAACCGTCTCGTCCGCGGCTACCCGGATCTCCGCCAGCG
>DAITAE010000770.1:0-1962 GCA_036824445.1 Streptosporangiaceae bacterium
CGTTTGGTGCGTTGCATCAGGTTTGCTCACCGTTGTTGGACTCGATCGACCGGCTTCCCGGGCCTCAGCGCGCTGCCTTGGAGACGACCTTCGGACTAGCTGCGGGCACGGTGCCCGACCGGTTCGAACGGGGCACGCCCCCCTTCGCAGATTTTGCCGGGGTCACTGCGGCGGTGGAGCACCTGGCCTCGCTGGATCCGTCCGCGGCCGGAACGCGCCGGGAGCGGGTGCTGGCTTCCATGGCCGCGGCTCAGGACCACGAGCAGGCACTGTTCAAGGTGATGCTCGACGGGCTCGGCGCCATGGGGAAGGTGACGCTCTACGGGAAGGCGCACCACCGGACCGCCACCGCCTTCTTCACGGTGGCGGGCCGGACCCCAGCTGACGTGGCCGCGCATTGTGCCGGCCGCAAGGTGAACGTGTGGGACGGGGACAACTACGCCTGGGAAGTGACCGGCATGCTCGGCATCCGTGACGCCGGCAGCGCGGTACGTGCCGGGCTGGTCCACTACAACGACCGCTCCGACGTGGACCGCCTGCTCGCCGCGGTAGCCGAGATCGCGGAGTAGCCCGCTGGTCAGCTGGCGGAGCGGGCGAACGTGTACCGGTAGTTGCGGGTGGTGCGGGCGGCGAAACCCACCCGCTCGTAGAGACGGCCCGCGGCCTCGCGGTGGGGGCGCGTGGTCAGGTCCACCGTTCTGGCCCCGGCCGCTTCCGCCAGGTCAAGTGCCTTCTTGGTGAGCGCTTCGCCGATTCCCCGGCCCCGCGCCGCTTCGTCGACGATCACGTCCTCGATCCAGGCGCGGAAACCGGTCGGGATCGGGAACATCACCAGCGCGAGGAAGCCGACGATCTTCCCATCGAGGCGGGCGGCCAGCAGCGTCGTCGCCTGGGAGTCCACGATCCGCTGGACGGCGGCCCGGTCGGGCAGTGCCGCGCTCGTGGACAGCTGGGGCACCAGACGGCACAGGGCTCCGGCCACTTCCTCGGTCGCTTCCTGCACCACGTCAATGTCGACACTCACGCCGGGCAGGTTACCGCCTGGCCGGCGAAGGGGGGAGCGTGGCCCCGGTCAGGTGGCCGGATGCCCGCCGATTCGGTAAGACAGTCGCTATGACGAGAAGGGCGCTGGTGCTCGGCGCGGGCGGGGAGGCCGGGATCGCCTGGGAGGTGGGGCTGCTGGCCGGGCTGGCCGCCCACGGCGTCGACCTGACGGCGGCGGACCTGGTGGTCGGCACCTCGGCCGGGGCGGGAGTCGCGGCCAGGATGAACTCGGGCATCGGCCTGGCGGCGCTGTACGAGCAGCAGCTGGTGTCGGCCGACGGGGAGATCGTGGCCCGGATGGGCCCGCGCGCCATAGCGGGCTTCCTCTGGGCGACGGGGCTGGCCCGCCACAACCCGGTCCGGGCCCGGGTCCGGCTTGGACGGCTGGCGGTGCGGGCGCGCACCGGGTCCGCGGCGGCGCGGCGCGCCGTTGTCGCGGCCCGGCTCGGCACGCACGACTGGCCGGCCGGACAGCTGCTGATCACCGCCGTGGACGCCGACACCGGCGAGTTCGCGACGTTCGACGCCAGCAGCGGCGTGGACCTGGTCGACGCGGTCGGGGCCAGCTGCGCCGTGCCGGGGGTCTGGCCCCCAGTCGCCATCCACGGGCGGCGCTGGATGGACGGCGGGATGCGCTCGCCCGCCAACGCGGATCTGGCCGCGGGGTACGACCGCGTCGTGGTGGTGGCGCCGATCACGCGGGGGCTGAAGCCCATGCCCACCGTCACCGATCAGGTGACAGAGCTGGCCCGGAGCTGCCAGGCGGTCGCCCTACTGGCGCCGGACGCCGCGTCCGTCGCCGCCTTCGGCCGCAACCTGCTGGACCCGCGGACCCGGGCACCGTCGGCCCGGGCCGGTTACGCGCAGGCGGCCGCGGCGCGGACGGACGTGGCGGCGGTCTGGGGATAGCGGTCGCCC
>DAITAE010000771.1:0-1962 GCA_036824445.1 Streptosporangiaceae bacterium
CCACGTCACCCGTGCCCGCCGCCGCACCATCAGCGGAGCGCTCGTCACCAGCGGACCGCGCACCGCCCGGGCCGTCATCCGGCGCCGATTCCACGCCCGCCGCCGCACGGTCATCGGACCGCCGCCCACCCGCACCGCTCAGGCCGTCATCCGGCCCCGGCTCCACGCCCGCCGCCGTACGGTCACCGGACCGCTGCCCGCCAGCACCGCCCGGGCCGCCGCCCGGCCCCACGCCCACGGATGCGCCGTCGCCGAGCGCGATGACCGCGCCTGGCGGCGCGGCCAGCATGGCCGAGCTATGAAGGGCGGCTGTGCGCGGGTCGCCGGCCGGGCCCACCACCGCGATCTCGGCTGGCCCTGCCACCACGGCCTCGGCCACGGCCAGGCCCGCGCCCGCGGCGCGCGGATACCGCGCAGCGATGGGGCCGAGCGCGCCCAGCGCGGCGAGGGCCGCTTCCCGGTGCCTGGCCGACCCGGTGAGCGCCCCGTAGCTCAGCAGCGCGGCCGCGGCGGCGAACGTGCCGGATGGGGTGGGGCCATCTATCGGATCGGCCGGCCGGTAGATCAGCGCCTCGCCGTCGTCGGCGGTGTCATAGAACGCACCGCCACCGTCGGTGAACCGGGACAGCGCGGTGTCCAGGAGCTGCCCGGCGACCCTGACCCAGCCGACCTGCCCGGTCACCCCGGACAGGACAAGCAGGCCCTCGGCCACGCAGGCATAGTCCTCAAGGACACCCGCGCTCGGGCCGGCCACTCCGGCCCGGGAGGTCCGGGCCAGCCGATCGCCCCGCAGGTGCAGCCGGGCGAGGAGGTCGGCCGCGCCGGTCGCGGCTGCCGTGAAGCCGGGGTCGCCGAGCAGCAGGCCGCATTCGGCGAGGGCGGCGATCGCCAGCCCATTCCACGCCGCGACAACTTTGTTGTCACGGCCGGGTCGGACCCGCCGCTCGCGCGCCGCAAGCAGCACGTCCCGCACGGCCGTGAACCGGTCCGGCTCGGCCGGGTCGGCGCGCAACTGGAGCACCGAACGGCCATGCTCGAAGGTGCCGGCCTGCGTTACGCCAAATATCTCCGCCGCGTAGCGGCCGTCCGCCTTGCCGAGTTCCGCCGCGAGCTCGGCCGGGGTCCAGGTGTAGAAGAGCCCTTCCTGCCCCTCGCTGTCGGCGTCGAGCGCGGACGCGAAGCCGCCTTCTGGCGTGCGCAGTTCCCGGATCATCCAGGCACAGGTCTCCCGGGCCACCCGCCGGGCGAGCGGATCGCCGGTGCGTCGCCACAGATGTGCGTAGACCCTGGCCAGCAGGGCGTTGTCGTAGAGCATCTTCTCGAAGTGCGGCACCACCCAGTCTGCGTCCACCGAGTACCTGGCGAACCCGCCGCCGAGCTGGTCGTACATGCCCCCCCGGGCCATCGCGTGCGCGGTGCCCGCCACCATCGCGAGCGCCGTGCCGCCAGCAGGCCCGCCGTCCGCCTGCCCGCCGTCCGTCTGCCCACCGGCCGCATGGTCACTGTCAGGCCCGGCGGCCTCGCCAGCGGCCGGCCCAGCGTCCTCATTACTTGCCAGCGTGCCGCCCGCCGGCGTGCTGGCCGCTCCAGCGCCCCCGCTGCCTTGTCCGGTGGCGGGCCGCTCGGAGTTGCGGAGCAGGAACTCCAGCACCATCGACGGCGGAAACTTCGGCGCCCCGCCGAACCCGCCGCGCTGTTCGTCGTAGTCCGCCGCCAGCGTGGTCACTGCCTGGTCGCACAACGCCGCCAGGTCCGCCACGGGCGCCTGCCCATGCAGTGGCGCCCCCCGTTCCGCCAGGGTCGCGGCGATCCGGCCAGCCTGCCCACTGACGCCGTCACGATCGTCACGCCAGGCCTTCGCCACCCCGAGCACCAGGCGCTGGAAGGTCTCGCGCGGGTAATACGTCCCGCAGTAGAACGGCTCGCCGTCCGGTGTCATGAACACGGTCATCGGCCAGCCAC
>DAITAE010000257.1:0-6748 GCA_036824445.1 Streptosporangiaceae bacterium
GGCGGGCTGCGCTACCACGGCATGTCGCCGCTGCTGTCGCACATGTACGAGCTGGACCTGTTCGAGGCGGTGGCCAAGCCGCAGTCGGAGTGCTTCGCGGCCGGGCTGCGGTTCGCGCGGACCGAGGGCATCCTGCCCGCGCCCGAGCCCACGCACGCGCTCGCCGCCACCATCGAGGAGGCGCTGCGGTGCAAGGAGACCGGCGAGGAGAAGGTGATCCTCACCGCCCTGTGCGGGCACGGCCTGCTTGACCTCGCCGCCTACGGCAACTACCAGGCCGGCCAGGTGACCGACTTGGACCTGCCGGTGCAGGCCGTGGAGGACGCCCTGCAGCGGCTGCCGCTGGGGGTCTAGGCGCCCGAGCTGAGCAGCCAGCCTATCCCGCTGACGCGGCCCAGCCGGTCCAGCGCCCGACCTGGACGCGGATCACCGGGCCGCCCGGCGGGTCGGCCCGGTACCGCGGGTAGCGGCTCGCCAGCAGGGCGAGCGGTGCGGCCATCTCGGCGCGCCCGGCCACGATGGCGGCGGTGCCGTCGGCGCGGGCCCACCACAGCCGGTCCCAGTCCGCCTCGTAGTGGTCGGCCAGCATCGCCACGCGGGGCTCGGCAGTGATGTTGCGCAGCCGGGCCAGCCGCGTGGTCGTCTTCGGCTTGGCGTCGACCGCGCTATAGATCACGTCCCCGTCCACGGCGAAGGTGACAGGCACGACATGTGGCCGGCCGTCCGGGCTCACTGTAGCCAGGCGGGCCACGGTGGCGGCAGCGAACCGCCGCCGCGCCTCGCCCGGTTCCAGGTTCAGCTATCCTCCCGCTTCAGGCCGTCCTCCCGCCTCGGGCCGCCCTCCCGCTTCAGGCCGCCCTCCTGCTCAGGCCACCCTCCGTACCCGTCTCTGCGATATGCGCATCATCCACCAAACGCCTCACCTGGGTGGATCTTCCCCAGTGCCAGACCCGCCGGGCGGCGCGCGAGTAGGGTCAATTGCTGTCATGCCATCGCGTCCGCTGCTGGCTGGCCGGTACCGCCTGGAGTGCCAGATCGCGGCCGGCGGTGTCGGTGAGGTCTGGCGCGCGGAAGACACCGTGCTGACGCGGACAGTAGCGGTCAAGCTGCTGCGGGCCGAGCTGGCCTCGCAGGCTGAGACGCTGGCACGGTTCCGGGCCGAGGCCCGGCACGCCGGCGCGCTCTCGCACCCGGCCATCGCGCGGGTCTACGACTACGGCGACCCGGTGCCGCCGCATCCCGCGTTCCTCGTGATGGAGCTCGTGGACGGGCCGTCGCTGGCCGCGGTCCTGACGGCGGGACCACTCGGTGCCGCCCAGACCATGGATGTGGTCGCCCAGGTGGCGTCGGGCCTGCAGACGGCGCACGCGGCCGCGCTGGTGCACCGCGACATCAAGCCGGGCAACCTGCTGCTCGCCGCCGACGGCCAGGTGAAGATCACCGATTTCGGGATCGCGCACGTAGCCGGATCGGTGCCGGTAACCAGCACCGGGATCGTCATGGGAACCCCCGCGTACATAGCCCCGGAGAGGGTGTCCGGCGCGTCGGCCACACCAGCGTCCGACCTGTACTCGCTCGGCGTTGTCGCCTACGAATGCCTGGCCGGGACTGCGCCGTTCACCGGGAAACCTCTGGAGGTCGCGGTCGCCCACCGGGACCTGCCGCTGCCGCCCTTCCCCCACGCCGTGCCCGCCGAGGTGGCGCGGCTGGTGGGCGAGCTGACCGCCAAGGATCCGGCCGCCCGGCCAGCCAGCGCGGAGGAGGTTGCCGCCAGGGCCGATCGCCTCCGTGAAGACCTGACCGAAGGCGCCGCCGCGTGGCTGTGCAGCGTCCCGGGCAGCGGCGCCGACATTCCGGCGCCCGGCCCGGCCACCGCCCCGGCCCGCACGCTCGGGCCGCCGGCGCGCCGGGCACGGCCCCGGCGGGCCCGCCGGATCGCGGTTGCGGCCTCGGCGGCCGCTGCCGTCGTCGCGCTGGCGGTGCTCGCGCTGGCGGTCGCGCCGGGGCCAGCCCGCGGCCCGGCGCGCGCGGCAGCCCCGGCCGCACCAGCGGGCCGGGCGAGCCGGCACGTCGCCGCCACGTCGAGCCCGTCCGTGACGCCAAGCCAGTCGCCGTCACCCGCGGCGAGCGCGCCGCCGGCGCCGGGCACGGTGGAGGTCACCGCGGCCTCGCTGATCGGCGAGCCGGTGGACCTGGTGCGCGAGCGCCTGCAGCTCCTCGGGCTCGCCGTGCGGGTGCAGCGGCACCTCTCCCGGCGGGAGACCGGGACGGTGCTGGCGGTGGAGCCGAGCGGCAAGGTACGCCCGGCCAGCACCATCCTGGTGACCGTGGCCTTCATGCTCGACCAGCGCATTGGCCACGACCACCACCGCCACCACCACGGGGACGGCGGCGGGACATCCCCGGTCACCGGAACGGTGGCCGACACCACCGCCCGCCGCAGCTGACGTTCCGGCCCCGGGACGGCTGGTCACTACCCACGGCGGCGTCTGTGCCGCTGCCCGCACGACCTTTCGTCAGCTGACCGGGACGATCGCCGCCGCCACCAGCCGGCCGCCGTCGACGTCGAGGACGCCGAGCGTTCCGTGCGGCTGACGCCGCCGGTCGGTCGGCGAGCCGGGGTTGAAGATCCGCTGGCCGTCCGTGGCCTGGTTCACCGGGATGTGGGAGTGGCCGAAGACCACTAGGTCGGCGTGCGGGAACCTGCCTCGCAGCCGGGCCGCCCGCCCGCGAGATGGGCCGGAGTCGTGCACCATCGCCAGGCGCACGCCGCCGAGATCGGCCTCGAGCGTGTCCGGTGCACCCCAGGCGGCGACGTCCGGGCCGTCGTTGTTGCCCCGCACCGCCCGCACCGGCGCATAAGCCGCCAGTTCGTCGAGCACGCCCGCCGTGCACACATCCCCCGCGTGCAGGATCAGATCCGCGCCGCGCAGGTGGCCGGCCACCCGCGGCGGGCAGGTGCGCCAGCGCCGGGGTGCGTGCGTGTCCGCCAGCACCACGACCTTCACGCCCTCATCCTGCCCGATTCCCGGCGGCTGCCAGCCCCGCGCTGGCAACGGACGCTCCTCACCGCTCCGGGAACTGGCCGAGGTAGAACCTGGTGCCCTGGTCGTCGGTGCAGTCGGCGGTGAGGCCGTACGGCTCGCGGCGCGGCTCTGTCGCCGTGCCGCCCGCCGCCGTCACCCGGCCGGTCGCCCCCTGCAGGTCGGCGACCCGCCACATCGGCACGGCGGTGGCCTCGGCGTGGCCGCCGGAAAAGCCGATCATGGGCGTGGGGCCTACCACCTGCCAGCCGTCGGCGACCCGTCCGGGGGCGAACTGCCAGCCGAGCACAGCGCCGTAGAAGTCGCGGGCCCGGCGCGAGTCCACCACCTCGAGGGTGACGTAGGCGATATCCCCGTCGCGCGCCGCGGCTGCCCGCCCGCTGGCCCCCGCGGCCCCAGGGCCCCTGGTAGCACGGCCCTTGGTAACACGGCCCGGGGCAGCCGTGCCGGTGCGGGCCCCGCGGCCGGCCGCCAGGGGCTGGTGCACCGCGAACCGGGTGCCCTGGTCGTCCTCGCAGTCGGCGCTCTGGCCGTACGGCCGGGCGACGGGGTCGCCGGCCTGGCCTCCGGCCGCCCGTACCCGCGCTACCGTCAGCGCGGCGTCATCCACAACGTAGGAGCAGAACAGCGTGGGCCGCGGCTCGCCGCCCCACAGGCCCTGTGGCGGCGCGGTGGCTGGTACCTGCCTGCTGCCCGGTTCCCCCGCTGGGGCGTACTCCCAGCCGAGCACGGCGGCGTAAAACTCCGCGGCCCGGTGGACGTCCGGCACCCAGAGCGACGCGTACCCGATGTCGCCCTGCCGCGGCCTCCGGGCGCCACCTGCCCGGGGACCGCTGTCGCCAGCGGCCGGTTCACGCACCCCGCGGCGGCGGGTAGCGGCGACCGGGGCGGGATGAGGTGGCCTGAGTGCGCCTGTTTCGGACACAACGACTCCTTCCGGGAGATCGAGGGCGCGTTCCAGGCGCGCCCGCAGTCGCGCCGCGAACCCGGGGTCGGGGTCGGCGGGCGTCACCGGTGCCCGCAGCACACGGAACGGGTCAGCCATCGCCGCCCTCCTCTCCGTCACGGGTGTACACGGCACGGAACGCCGACCGCGCCCGGACCAGCAGTGCCTCGGTGGCGTGCACGGTGCGGCCGAGCAGATCGGCAACCTGCGGCACCGGCAGGTCGTCCATGTACCGCAGGGTGAGCGCGGCCCGGTGGTGCGGTCCGAGCCGCTGCAGCACGGCGCGGGCTCGCAGCGCGTCCAGCCGGGCGTCCCACGGGTCGTCCTGGCCGGCGAGGGCGCCGGGCTCGGCCGCCGCCTCCCGCAGCGCCCGCTGTTCCCTCGCCTGCCGCCGCCAGTGGTCGCTGAGCTTGTGCCGGGCCACGCCGACCAGCCAGGCCGTGCTCACCGGCGCCCCCCGCCCGGCGCGGGCCGCGTCCACCGCCGCCAGGAACGTTTCGGCGGTAAGGTCCTCGGCGACCGCCCGCTGCCCGCACCGCGTCAGCAGGTAGCCGTAGACCTGTGGGAGCGCATGATCATAGAGGGCAAGCAGCCGCGCGCCAGCGACGGCCGGCTCCACTGGCTGCTCGCTCATATCCTCATCGTCGTTCCGGAGGCCCGGGCTCCGACGGGCGGCTCCCGATTTCCCGCCGTTCCCGGCCTGATGTGGCTGTGCTCGCTCCACCATGGCCGATGTCATCTCGGTCATCCAGGACCTGCGCCGCTGACCAGCTACCCGCGGCCAGCCGGGCACGGGCCACACCCAAGCGGGCGGTTAAGGTGGCCCCATGCCGGACCGCAAGGAGACCCTGGAGGTGGCGGGCCGCCCGGTCGTGATCACAAACCCGGACAAGGTCTTCTTCCCCGCCAGCGGCGTCACCAAGCTCGACATGGTCCGCTACTACCTGAGCGTCGCCGACGGGGCGCTGCGCGGAGTGGCGGGACGGCCCATGGTGCTCAAGCGGTTCGTGCACGGCGCCGACGGCGAGGCGTTCTTCCAGAAGCGCGCCCCCGACAAGCGCCCCGACTGGGTGCCGACCGTCAAGCTGAGCTTCCCGTCCGGCCGCACCGCCGACGAGGTCGTGGTCAGCGACGCCGCGCAGCTCGCCTGGGTGGTGAACCTGGGCTGCATCGACCTCAACCCGCACCCGGTCCGCGCGGACGATCTCGACCATCCCGACGAGCTGCGGGTGGACCTGGACCCGGTGCCCGGGATCGGCTGGCAACAGATCCTGCAGGTCGCGGTCGTCGCCAGAGACGTGCTGGCCGACTTCGGCCTGGCCGGCTGGCCCAAGACATCGGGCTCCCGCGGCTTCCACATCTACGCCCGGATCGAGCCCCGCTGGACCTTCTCCCAGGTGCGCCGCGCCGCCGTCGCGCTGGCCCGGGAGGTCGAACGGCGCGCCCCCGACCTCGCCACCGCCAAATGGTGGAAGGAGGAACGGCACGGCGTCTTCGTCGACTACAACCAGAACGCCAAGGACCGGACGGTCGCCTCGGCGTACTCCATTCGGCCCACCCCCGACGCCCGGGTGTCCACCCCCCTGACCTGGTCCGAAGTGCCCGGCTGCGACCCGGAGGCGTTCACCATCGGCACCGTGCCGGAACGGTTCGCCCGGCTCGGTGACCCGTGGCAGGACATGGACGGCGCGGCCGGGTCGCTGGAGGCGCTGCTCGCACTGGCCGACGAGCACGAGGCGGCGGGGATGGGTGACGCGCCCTGGCCGCCGCACTACGACAAGCAGGCCGGTGAGCCACCCCGGGTCCAGCCCTCCAAACGGCGCGCGGGGGGCACCCCGCCGCCTGCCCCGGGCAAGACGGCCGGCCCGACCGGGCGCCGCCGGTCCAGCATGCCGCTCATCGAGGTGGCCCGCGCCGCGAGCGAGGCCGAGGCGCAGGAGGGCCTGGAGAGGTGGAAGGAGCGGCACGGCGATGTCTGGCCCCTGCTCCAGCCCGCCGACATCCTGGTCGACAAGATGCGCGGGCGCAGCTCCACCTGGACCCGCATCCGGCTGAACCTGCAGCACGTCCCCGAGGCCAGCCGGCCGCCGCAGGAGGAGCTGGAAGTGGACTATGACCCGTGGGCGGGACAGCGCCCCGGGCCGTCGCGATAGCCTCACCCTCGGGCCGATGCGAACAGGAGAGCCGATGCGCTTCGCGATCAAGACCAGGCCGGAGCACACCACGTGGGCGCGGATCAGGGACGTGTGGCAGGCAGCCGACGAGATCAGCCTGTTCGAGTCGGCCTGGAACTGGGACCACTTCTACCCGCTCACCGGCGACCTGACCGGGCCGAACCTGGAGGCGTGGACCATGCTGGCCGCGCTCGGGCAGGCCACCCGCCGGATCCGCCTCGGCTGCCAGGTGACCGGCATGATCTACCGGCATCCCGCGGTGCTCGCGAACATGGCCGCGACCACCGACATCATCGCCGGCGGCCGGCTGGAACTGGGCCTGGGCGCCGGCTGGAACCAGCTGGAATGCGACGCCTACGGGATCGAGCTGCCGCCGCTAAAGGAGCGCTTCGACCGCTTCGACGAGGGCGTGGAAGCGATCGTCGCCCTGCTCACCCAGGAGACGGCCACGCTGAACGGAAAGTACGTCCGGCTCACCGACGCCCGCTGCGAGCCCAAGCCGGTGCAGCGGCCCCACCCGCCCATCACCATCGGTGGGCGCGGCAAGACCCGCACCCTGCGGACCACGGCCCGCTGGGCGCAGC
>DAITAE010000258.1:0-2466 GCA_036824445.1 Streptosporangiaceae bacterium
GGCATCGGGCGAACTGGCGTCGCGGGGGGCCACCTTGGGGGAGCGGGCAACAGGTGCCGTCCACCTTGCCAGCGGCACACGCCCTCTCAGGCGCTGCGTAGTCACGATCTCTCCCACCTCATGCGACGGCGCGGGGCACGCTGCCTGACGCGATGATCCCGCACCGGCATGACTTGCCGGCGGCCCGCACAGGCCGCCATTAAGCCTCCCGCTCCGGGCGATGCGAGTCAACGCCGAAACCGCTCCCGTCGGCCGTCGCCATGTCAAACGGCCCGTGGCCGCTTACGTGGCCGGCGCGCTGGCCTGGCCAGCGGCGGGCCGGAGGGCACCCGGGACGCCGGCTCTTTAGCTTGTGGGGCCAGGAACGCCGCCACATCGAGCTTGGTGCCCACCAACTGCTTCAGCATGAAGTCGTGGTTGAGGTCGAGGATCGCGCGGGTTTCGGCGGCGATCACCGCGCATGTTGACCACGATCGAGTGCTGGACGCTTGCAAGCAGTGCGACCAGCAGCCCGTGGATGTCGTCCCTCGGAGCGAAGAACGTTCTCTGGTCATCGGGGTAGCCGTCCAGGAACCGGCCTTCTGCCTTGTACTTCCCGAGCTCGTCCCACACCAATGGCGCGTCCGCCATCACCGGGCCCCCCTCATCGCTCAGCTGCCGCGCTCGCGCGCATGCCAGTGCACTTCCAGATTGTGAACCAGCGCCGGGCTCAGGTGGCAGCTCGCCTGCTCGCGCGCGTACGTCGCCATGTACTCGCGGAACAGGTCGAGCGGCTCCTGGCCGGCCCGCAGGGTGCGCCGGTTGGCGGTCGCGTTCACGAGCCCGGAGTCGGTCAGCGCCGCGACCCGCGTCTCGATCGCCCGGTCCGTGGCGCCGGGTTCCACCACCTCGTCGCAGAGGGACGCCGCGTCCTCATCACCCGCGGTCCACTCCCGGCCCGAGAGAATCGCCTGGCGGGCGGCGCGGTCCCCGACGAACCTGGGCAGGCGCAGATTGGACGCGCCCGGGATGATCCCTTCCTTGCGCGCGGGGAGGAACAGGCGCGATCCCCGGGTGGCGATGACATGGTCCACGACGTGCAGGAGCTGGCATGCACCGCCGATCGCGAAGCATTCCACGGCAGCCACCCACAGCTTTTCGACCGCGCCCTGATGACCGCCGCTGTCTGTCCAGGCACCAAGGTCCTGGGTGGCGGGGACGATGCCACGGTAGATCTTGTTGACATAGCCGAGGTCGCGCTGCAGGTAAAAGAGATAGTCGATGTGTCCCTGATAGAGGTGGGTGAGGTTGATGCCGGATCCGAAGACCCGCATCCCCGGATAGCTCGGGTGCTGCGTCACGCCACCGCGCATCACCCCCACCTCGATGGCCGGGTCAAGCAGGATCAGGTCAATGCCACACTCGGTCGCGGCGAGCGTGGTTTCGTCCTCGGCGTTGAGATGCCGCGGGTTGCTCAGTTCGAGGATGCCCGCCCGTCCGCGGCGCACCACGCGGACCGGGCCAAGGTCGGCCGTGCCGGTGTCGCGGAGCTCCCCCAGGTGCTCGAACGCCGCGGCGGTGGGCTGGAGCATCGCGCCGATCAGGTGCCGGCCGGGTCCTGGCAGGGCCAGGATGTGCGAGATCAGCAGGCCGTGGGCGAACTCTATGCCTTCCTTGTCCGGCAGCGCCCGCGCGCGCTCGGCGTCCATCTCAGCCGATGACGGCACGAGGCCGGGGACGAGTGTGGCGGCTTCGCTGACGAGCGCGTCGAGCCTGAGCGGTCTGGTGCGGTCGGCGGTGAGCGCGTCGTAGAGTGCGGCCGCGTGCGCACGCAGGAAGCGCTCACGGGCGCCGGTCATAATTCCGGCGATCGCCTCACGCGCAGCACGCTCGTCGGCGCTGCTGCCCGCCGGCGCTGGCAGACGCCGCGCGAGCGCCTCACCGCGGCTGAGGAAGACGCTGACCGCTCCCGCCGCCGCCGTGAAGGTTCCATGCGGGCCCGGCGCCGACGCTGCCCAGTTCTCCGCGTCGGCCGCGGGCAGCCCGGCCCGCGTGAGGACCTCGGCCGGAATGCGGGTCGTGGTCATCCGGCCATCACCGCCGTCACGCTCTCACCTTCCCTGCCCAGGCCCAAGGACGCGGCCCCGGGATCACGGGCGGCCCCATCGCCATTGGCATCATGCCATCGCCGCGCGGGGCAGGGACCGGGCCGGGCGGTGGGGACCGGGCCGGGCCGGTGGCGGGACTGGGCCTCGTGTGAGTGATGGGGAGCCGGGCCTGCGTGGGTAGTGGTGGACCGGTTCGCGTAGGTGATGGGGGCCGGGTCCGCGTGGGTGATGGAGGGACCAGGCCCGCGTGAGTAGTGGGGGACCGGTCCTCGTGGGTGGTGCCGACCGGGCACGCGCGGGTGGTGGGGAGCGGGCGCCGCGGCCCCGCCGCGGTCGGCGGTCAATCAGCTGGCCGCAGGAGATGCCCGGTCGGCGGTCA
>DAITAE010000258.1:2566-6743 GCA_036824445.1 Streptosporangiaceae bacterium
GCTGGCCGCAGGAGATGCCCGGTCGGCGGTCAGGCAATCGGTCCGTGAACGCCTGTCCGGCGGTCTGTTTGTCGGGTCCAGGAGACGTCCGGCAGACGGTCAGACAGATATCAGCTTGTGATCAGTTCTCTCTCAGCTTTTCTTCAGGTAAACCGCCGATCATTGACGGCGTACAACACGGGGAACACGTCCAAGACGCACGTCAGGGTCGCTGTCCATGATGTGCAACCGCGGGCCGGAGGCCGCAACGTATCCGCCGTGGCGAATGCCGGACAGGCCGGCGGATAGCGAGATTGAGGCAGTCAGGTGACGACGGCTTGCGTGGACGGGTCCACTGGTCCTCACACATGGCCCTGGGCGGGGAAATCGTCCCGGGCCCGGCAGTTGACGCTGGCCGCCACGGCGCGGGCCGTCGGGCTGGCGCGGCGGGCCACCCACGAAGCGCTGGTCTCGTGGCAGGCAGCGCACGCCGAGGAGACGGCGACGCTGCTCGTCTCCGAACTGGTCACCAACGCGGTGCGGCACGCGGAGACGGGCGGGTCAGCGCTGGTGCTGCGGCTGGAAACCGCGGGGTCCTGGCTGCGGATCGAGGTGCATGACGCCGACCCGCGGGTGCCGGAGCCGCGCACGCCGGACCGGCTCGACGGATCAGGCTTCGGGTTCGTGCTGATCGAGGCCCTGGCCGACAACTGGGGAGTTCGCGAGGCCACGATCGGCAAGGCCGTGTGGGCGGAACTCGACATGCGACAGCACGCCGGCCCGGAGGCCTGAGCCGATCGGCGGCGGGGGAGTTCTCTTAGCCGCCGCATGGGGCGCCTTGCGGGGGCCGTCACGACCTGAAGAACTCGACCAGGACGGGAGCCAGAACTCCCGGGTTGATGTCATGCGTCTGGCCTTCCAGGGTGCGCCGCCGTGCATGCGGCATCGCCTGGCTGAGCGTTCTGGCGGTGTCGTGCATGAACGGGAGGCTCGCGCCGCCGTCGATCACGAGTGCCGGCACGCCGACGCGTGCCGCCAGCCCGGTCGGCACCGAGTTGTCCTTGCCGATGACGCCGGCATGGTCGTAGCCGAGCGTCGGCGCGATGGCCTCGGCGGCCGGCCAGAAGGCCGTCCGGCGCATGCCGTCTATCTGGCCGTCGGGCATCCCGACGTACCTCATGAACAGGGCCACCGCATCGCCCCTGCGGCCCTCGGCCAGGGCCGTGGTGAGGTGCTTGATGTACTCCCGCCACGCCTGCCCGGCCGCGGGGTCGTCGTCATAAGGGGGGTCGTACATGGCGAGCCCGGTGACCTTGCTGCCGAGCTTCACCGTCGCCTCCAGGGCAAGGCATGCCCCCGAGGAGTGACCGAAAAGGTAAGCGGCCCCTCCTGCGTCGCCGATCAGTGCCTCGATGTCCTCGATTTCCCGGTCGACCGCATAGGGCAAGGTGTCCCCGCTGTCACCACGGCCACGGCGGTCGTAGCTGTACACGGTGAAGTGCCGCGAGAGGAGGGTGGCCAGTTCCGGCTTGGGGCCGGAAGAACGGCTGTTCATGGCGCCGTCTATCAGGATCAGGGCTGGACCGCCGCCTCGCTGGTCGTAGGCGATCTTCGTGCCGTCGGCTGAGCTGACTGTTTTCATGCCATCGCCTTTCACACATCGTTGGCAAGTGTCGCGAGATAGGCGGCAAAACGATCAAGCGAGGTCGCGAAACCTGCCTGCGCTTCGGGACTGCGGACAGCCTCGGGCACATTGGTCTGCCGGATTCGGACCTCGGTGCGGGAGCCGCCCAGGTCAGAGAAGGTCGAGGTCGTCGTCATCCCGGTGCCGGGCTCGGTCCACACGAGTTTCTCCGGTTCCACTACCTCGAGGTAGACCGCCTGCGTCGGGTACCGGCTGCCATCGGCATCGTTGACCATGACTGTCTCGAAGACCCCGCCCGGGCGCGCGTCCACCTTGATGCTCTCCAGGGGGGTGCTCACGCCAGCCGGGCCCCAGAAGTGGGTCAGGTGCTCCGGCTCGATCATGCAGCGGAAGACGAGCTCTCTGGGGGCGTCGAAGACGCGGGTGTAGGTGAGCTCGCCCACGCCGGAGGGCTGGTCACTCACGGGTCGTTCCTTTCTCTGCCGGGGAAGCCGCCTCCGCTGGGGGAGGTGCCACTTGGGGAGCCGCTCCCGCTGGGGGAGGTGCTCTCCGAGGAGCCGTTTCTGGCGGGCGAGATGTTCCGTGGGAAGCCGCCCCTGGCGGGGCAGACCCTCCCGGGGCAGGTGCTCGCTGGATGTCGCGCAGGTGAGCGTCGAGCTTGTCGAACCGCTGCGCCCAGATCCGCCTGTTCTCCTCGATCCAGCTCATGGCCGCGTCGAGTGCCTGCCGCTCGAGGTGGCAGGGACGGAACTGGGCACGGCGGGTCCGGGAGATGAGCCCGCAGCGTTCGAGCACCTTGAGGTGCTTGGAGATCGCCGGGAGGGTCATGTCGAAGGGCGCAGCCAGCTCGTTCACCGTGGCGTCACCTCGCGCCAGGCGGGTCACGATCGCCCGCCGGGTCGGGTCCGCCAGGGCGGTGAAGGCGGCGTCAAGCTGGTCCACGCTCTTATTTCACCATCTGGTTAGTTAGCTGTCAAGTTAAATTAGCTCCTCGCACACGCTCCACCAGTAACTCACCAAGATCATTACCGTGCATGATTTGACCTAGATGTCGTTCTGGCTGGTCCGGTGTGCACCCCAGTCATGATCACGTTTGGAGCCACAACTCGGGGGCTGCAGCGTGCTGAGGGCTGGACCGTGATCATGGGATCACTATCGTTCTTGCAGTAGCCATCCCATGATCATGATTGGCTGCCGCGGCGGCGGGCCAGCTGGCGGCCGGGATAACGGCCGGAATGACTGCCTGGCCACCGGTTGGCGATCTTGCTCAGCGGAAGTCGCGGCTGCGGCCGGCGGCCACCACCGGGAGCCGCTGCAGCCGGGTAGCGAGCAGGCTGACCGCCCCGTCCATGCGCTCCACCCGGCCGTACACGAGCAGGGCGCTGGCATCGATCGCGAGCCGCCGGTGGCGTTCCCAGACTGGCGGCAGGCAGATCACGTTCGCCATCCCGGTCTCGTCTTCCAGGCTCAGGAACACCACCCCGCGCGCCGTCCCCGGCTGCTGCCGGTGGGTGACCAGCCCGGCCACCACCACCGCGGCGCCCGCCCGGGCAGTCCTCAGCTCCGCCGCCCCGATCACGCCCCGCTCGGTGAGCGGCTCCCTGATGTGCGCGACCGGGTGGGTGCCGGAGGCTCCGGTCGCCCACAGATCGGCGAAAGTTTCCTCGGCAGCCGTCATGGCCGCCAGCGGCGGCGTGGCCAGGCCAACCGTGGTGCCGGGCAGCTGGCCGGCCCGGATGGTGGCCGCGGCGCCAGCCGCCCACAGAGCCTCCCGCCGGCTCATCCCGAAGCAGCCGAACGCGCCCGCCATGGCCAGCGCCTCCAGCGCCGGGGCCGGCAGCCGGGTACGGCGGGCGAGGTCCTCCAGATCGCAGTACGGCTGGCCGGCCACGATGAGGGCGGCGGGATCCGAGCCGAGGTTCCTGACCGCGGCGAGGCCGAGCCTGATCACGGGCTGGCCGGGCGGTGTCTCCGGCTTCTCCAGGGTTGCCGCGGCGGCGCTCGCGTTGACGTCCACCCCGCGGACGTGCACGCCGTGCCGGCGGGCGTCACCGATCAGGCTGGCCGGCGAGTAAAAGCCCATGGGCTGGGCGCGCAGCAGGGCAGCGGTGAACGCGGCCGGGTAGTAGCGCTTCAGCCAGGCGCTGGCGTAGACCAGGTAGGCGAAGCTGATCGCGTGCGATTCCGGGAAGCCGTAGCTGGAGAAGGCCAAGATCTTGGCATAGACGTCCTCGGCGATCTCCTCCGGGATCCCCCTGGCCGCCATCCCGGTCAGCAGCCGCCCGCGCAGCTCCTCGATCCGTTCCGGGCCCCGCTTGGAGCTCATCGCCAGCCGCAGATGGTCCGCCTCGGCGGGGCTGAACCCGGCGCAGTCGATCGCGAGCTGCATCATCTGCTCCTGGAACAGCGGAACCCCGAAGGTCTTGCCCAGGGCCCGGCGCATGGACTCGTGCGGCAGGTCCGGCGGCTCGTCGCCGTGGCGCCTGCGCAGGTACGGATGCACCGAGCCGCCCTGGATCGGGCCCGGCCTGATCAGCGCGACCTCGATCACCA
>DAITAE010000772.1:0-1961 GCA_036824445.1 Streptosporangiaceae bacterium
GCGGGTCATGTTCAAGGTCAAGCACGAGCGGACGGCCGACTGCGTGGTGGCCGGCTACCGGACACACAAGTCCAGCGAGGAGGCGATCGGCTCGCTCCTGCTCGGCCTGTACCGCGACACGGGGCAGCTGGCCAGCGTCGGCGTCATTGGCGCGTTCCCGATGGCCCGCCGCCACGAGCTGTTCGCCGAGCTCCAGCCGCTGGTCACCACGTTCGACGAGCATCCGTGGAACTGGGCGCACCAGGAGGCGGGGACGCGGACCCCGCGCGCGGCCGAGCACAGCAGGTGGAACGCGGCGAAGGACCTGTCGTTCACCCCGCTGCGGCCGGAGCGGGTGGTGGAGGTCCGCTACGACCACATGGAGGGCCCGCGGTTCCGGCATACCGCCCAGTTCGTGCGCTGGCGGCCCGACCGCGACCCGCGTTCATGCACGTACGAGCAGCTGGAGGAGCCGGTCAGCTTCGATCTGGCCGACATCCTGTCCGGCCAGGCCCCCGCCGGGTCCTAGCCCCTGGTGCGTCAGCCGTCCGCGGGCCGCACATACCGGCAGATCAGGTGCCCGTCGTCGGCCAGCACGTGGGCCAGGTCGAGCGGGCGGGCGCTGGCTCCGCCCGGCTGGCGCGGCGGCCCGGTGTCGGCGACGATCCGGCTCGCCCCGGGCCCGGCGAGCAGTGGGCTGAGGGTCAGGCACAGCTCGTCAAGCAGGCCCGCTTCGATGATCTGGCTGAGCAGGTACGGGCCGCCTTCGGTGAGGATCTGCCGGTAGCCGCGGCCGGTCAGCGCGTCCACCGCGGCCCGGACATCCACGCTCTCCCGGCCGGCGACGATGAGCTCCGCCCGGCCGGCCACCGCCGCCCGCCGGTCGGCCGGTGCCGCCTCGGTGGTGATCACGATGGGACGGGCGAGACCGGGCGGCGCGGCGAGCAGCGGGCCCGCCGGGTCGAGGTCGATTCTGCGGGTGATCACGGCGATCGGCGCGGGGGCACGGCCCGCGCGCAGCCAGGCCCAGCGCGCGCCCTCCTTGCCCGGCCGGACCGGGCCGTAGCCTTCCGTCCTGGCCGTTCCCGCGCCGACCACGATGACGTCCGCGAGCGCCCGCAGCAAGGCGAACACCTGCCGGTCGGCCCCGCCGGACAGGCCTCCGGTGCGGCCCCTGACCGTGGCCGCCCCGTCGAGGCTGGCGACCATGTTGGCGCGCAGCCAGTGCGAGGTCTGCCCGGCCCGGTCCGGGCCCCGGTACCTGGCGGCAAGCTGGCGGTCGGTCAGGACGGCTGGCTCCGGATAGATCTGCCGCACGGCCGGACCTTAGCAGCACCGCCGGTACCCCCAGGGTGGCGGCCGGGCCCGGCCGCTACGCGCCGGCGCCGGCCTGGGGCGCCGGGGCCGGATCCGTCCTGCGCAGCGCCATCATCGCGTGCCCCGCCAGCACGATCTGCCCGCCGGGCTCGTGCTCGGTCCCGCTGCCTTCGGATGCCCGGCCCGCGGCCGTGTCGAGCGTGATGGCCCAGCTCAGGCCGAACTTCGGCCCGGGCAGCGTGAACGTGACCGGTTCGTGCTGGGCGCTGAGCAGGATCAGGAACGTGTCGTCCCGCACCGGCTCGCCTCGCGGGCCGGGCTCGGTGATCGCGTCCCCGTTGACGAACACCATCATCGCGCGCGCATCGGGGGCGTTCCAGTCCCGGCCGGCCATCTCCTGGCCGGACGGGGTGAGCCAGGCGATGTCGGCCAGGCCGTCGCCGCCGTCGGGACCGCCGCGGAAGAAACGGCGGCGGCGGAAGACGGGGTGGTCGCGGCGGAAGGCGGCCAGGTCGCGCGCGAACTCCAGCAAGGCCGCCTCACTCTCGGCCAGTCCCCAGTCCACCCACGACACCTCGTTGTCCTGGCTGTAGGCGTTGTTGTTGCCCCTCTGCGTGCGGCCCAGCTCGTCGCCGGCCAGCAGCATCGGCACCCCCTGCGAGCAG
>DAITAE010000773.1:0-1961 GCA_036824445.1 Streptosporangiaceae bacterium
CGCGAGGAACTGGTGACCGAGCTCATCAGGTCCCTGCCCAAGGACCTGCGCCGGGCGTTCGTGCCCGTGCCGGACACCGCTCGCGCCGTGGTCGCCCGGCTGGGCGAGCCGCATGGGAACCTGCTGGACGCGCTCGGCGCGGAACTCGGCCGCACCGGCGGCGTCCAGATTCCGCGGGACGCGTGGGATCTGTCGCGGCTGCCCGCCCATCTGCGGATCACGTTCCGGGTGATGAACTCCGGCCGCGAGCTGGCCAGCGGGAAAGACCTGGACGAGCTGCGCCAGCGCCTGCGGCCCCGGCTGCAGACGATGCTGAACGAAGCGGCCGGCGACATCACCCGCACCGGGCTCCGCGAGTGGAGCATCGGCACCTTGCCCAAGATGGTCACCCGCGATCGGGTCACCGCCTACCCAGCCCTGGTAGATGCCGGGAACACGGTCGACGTCCGGCTGTTCGAGACCGAGGCGGAGGCCAGCACGGCCATGCTGCTGGGCACCCGCCGGCTGCTCCTGCTGCAGGTACCGTCCGGCGTGCGCTCGATCGCCGACCGCCTGCCCAACGAGCGGAAGCTGGCGATGAGCCGGAGCCCGTACCCGGGCATCGGCGCCCTGCTCGATGACTGCGCAGCGTGCGCGGCAGACCAGGTGATCGCCGATGCAGGCGGGCCGGCCTGGGACGCCGACGGCTTCGCACGCCTGGCGACGCAGGCACGGGATGCCCTGCCGCTGGTGACGGCCCGGGTGGTGGACGTTGTCGCTGAGGTTCTTGAAGCAGCCCACGAGGCCGAGATCCGGCTGCAGCGCGCCGCCAGCCCGCCGCTGGCAGCGGCGCTCGCCGATGCGCGCGGCCAGTTCGCGGCGCTGATATATCCCCGCTTCGTCAGCGAGACGGGTCTGCGGCGGCTGCCCGACCTGGTCCGCTACCTGCGGGCGATCAGCCGCAGGCTGGACACCGCGGCGGCGGATCCGGGCCGCGACGCCACTCGGATGGCGGCCGTGCGCGGAGTAACGGAGGCCTACCAGCGGGCCATCGCGGATCTTCCGGCCGCCCGGCGCTCCGCCCAAGACGTCCAGGCGGTCCGCTGGATGATCGAGGAACTGCGGGTCAGCCTCTTCGCTCAGCTGCTGGGCACGTCCGGTCCGGTGTCGGAGAAGAGGATCCATGCCGCGCTTGACCAGCTGATCGGCCCGCGCTGACCCGGGGGGACGCGCGGATTTAGCGACGGTGGCTAGGAGTGCCGTGTCGCGCTGCCAGCAGCGGATGGCTCATGCTGCAGATGGGGCGAGCAGCGATGCCCGCATCGACAACTACGGACGGTAGTAGAATGCCGGGCATGGGGGTAGCCGATTCACGGGGAAGGGGCGCTGGGCGCTGTGTGGTGGCGGGGCTCGCCACCTTGGTCCTCACGGCGGTAGCCGGTTGCGGGTCATCAGCCGGGCCACCCGGTTCCGTGCGCACGCCGGCGGGCGGATCCCCGTACCAGGCCCATGTGGTGCGGCTGCCGTTCGCCAAGCCGGCGGGCGTGTTCACCGACACGAACGGCAAACCGTTCGACCTCAAGAAGGACACCGCGGGGCACCCAACCCTGCTGTATTTCGGCTACACCCACTGCCCTGACGTGTGCCCGCTGACCATGGCCAGCCTCGGTGCAGCGGTGAAGAAACTGCCGGAGCAGCAGCGCGAAGACTTCCGGGTCGTCTTCATCACCACCGACCCGCGCCGCGACACCCCGAAGCGGCTGCGGGCGTGGCTGGATGCCTTCGGCAAGGACTTCATCGGCCTGACCGGCTCTTGGCACACGATCGCGCGGGCAGCGAAGCGCGTACATGTCGCGGTGGTGAAACCCAAGCCCACGAAGAGCGGTGATTACCAGGTGACGCACGGCGCCCAGGTATTCGGGTTCCCCCCGGCCGGCAACCAGACGTACATGTTCTCGGCCGAGACGCCGGTGCAGGACTTC
>DAITAE010000259.1:0-2756 GCA_036824445.1 Streptosporangiaceae bacterium
GTTCGACCGCCAGCGGCCGCCACTGGACTGGAAGTCGGCGGTCTGGCTGCCGGTGTGGCTGATCGGCATGGGCATCATCTCCTGGCAGGGCCAGTACAGCGGGGCCTCGTCGAGTGACAAGCACCCGCTGCCGCCGACCAACACCTTCAACATCCCGTTCTGGTGGGACATCCTGGTCGTGGCCGCATTCAGTGTGCTCATCTACCTCTGGGCGATGCGCACCAAGCTGCCGCGTGACGAGATGCTCCTGCTGGTCAACAGGCAGGGCGGTGAGGAGGAACTTCCGCCTGCTCCCCACCACTGAGTTCACGCAGAAACCGAGAACGGCCCCGCCGCCCGGCGGGGCCGTTCTTGTGTGCGGGGGCGGATACCCGGCCCGTTCGGGAGTAAAGAGCGCGCCCGCCAGTAACGGACCAGGACCCGGCCCTCGATGAGTGAGCCGGGCACCGCCCCGAACCTCCGGCTGTCCACCGCGCCGGCCCCCGGGTTGTCCGACTCCAGCCACCAGCCGCCGTCGGCGCGCCGGGCGGCGCGCTTGACCAGGAGCATCTCCGGCCGGTCCGGGTGCCGGGCGACCACGACCTGGCCGGCGCGGATCCGGCGGGTGCGGCGGATCAGCAGGCAGTCGCCGGGACGCAGGGCGGGCTCCATGGACCGTTCGGTCACCTTGGCCCGCCAGATGGGCCAGTGCACGCATCCCTCCAGGTGTCGGCGCAGGCGGCAGGGGTAGTGTCGGGTCTGCAAGCAACACGTGCGGAGAAAGGAAATCGATGAGGCTGCTCACCCGCCTGCTCGAGCCTAAGACCATCGTCCACGCCCACTGCGACCTGCCGTGCGGAGTCTACGACCCGGCGCAGGCCCGGATCGAGGCGGAATCGGTCAAGGCCATCGCGGAAAAGTACGCGCAGAACACGGACCCCGAGTTCAGGGCCCGCGCCATCTTCATCAAGGAGCAGCGCTCCGAGCTGGTCAAGCACCACCTGTGGGTGCTGTGGACCGACTACTTCAAGCCGCCGCACTTCGAGAAGTACCCCCAGCTGCACCAGCTGTTCAACGAGGCGACCAAGCTGGCGGGCGCCGGCGGCACCAAGGGCAGCGTGGACGTCGGCGTCGCCGACCAGCTGCTCGGCAAGATCGAGGAGATCTCCAAGATCTTCTGGGAGACCAAGCAGGGCTGACGTCCTAGGACGCTTGACGCCGGAGGCCGCGCGGAACCGCGTGGCCTCCGGCGTTGCGCCACACCAGATCCCCCCACGCGCCGCAGGCATCGCCGATACTTTGGGCGCGCCGAATCGTCGGCACCACTTGTCGCGGACGGTAAGTTGCAGACAGGAACAGACGGCGGCCGGCGCCGACGACAGCGGCCGCCGCCAGTGGAGGACGTCGTGACCGGAGAGACCACCGCGCGGAGAGGCACGACCGCGGCAACGGCCGTGATGGCCGAGGGCGAGGCCGCGGGCGACCCCGCCGTCCAGGACCAGGTGACCATCCGCATGCCGGCCGAGGGCGCCTACCTGTCGGTGCTGCGGACCGCCACGGCCGGCCTGGCGGCCCGCCTGGACTTCACCCTGGACGAGATCGAGGACCTGCGCATCGCGGTGGACGAGGCCTGCGGCATGCTGCTCGCCCAGGCGGCACCCGGTGCCGACCTCGAATGCGACTTCACCCTGGGCGAGGACAGGATGAGCATCGCGGTGTCCACCCTCGCCGCGCACCCCCGCCCGCCTGCCCGCGACACCTTCGCCTGGACGGTGCTCGCTGCGCTCGCGGGCAGCGTGGACGCGTGGGTCGGGCCGGGCGACCGGGTCACGGTCATGCTCAGGAAGATCCGAGAGTCGTCGAGGCGCGGGTGACCGGGGAAACCGAGACCCGGCTGACCGAAAGCGTCAGCGCGCAGGTGACCGAGGACATCGAGATCACGGTCACCGAAGGGTTCGATGCCTCGGCGGACGACGCCGGCCTGACCGTCACCGCGAAGATCCAGCACGCCGTCCCCGACCGGGGCCGCGCCAGAGACCTGTTCGAGCGGCTCGCCACGCTGCGCGACGACGACGAGGAGCGGCTCCGCATCCGCGGCGAGCTGGTCGAGCTGCACCTTCCGCTGGTGGAATACCTCGCGCGGCGGTTCCGCAACCGGGGCGAGTGGCTGGACGACCTGACCCAGGTCGCCACGATCGGCCTGATCAAGTCGATCGACCGGTTCGACCTCGAGCGCGGCGTGGAGTTCTCCACCTACGCGACGCCTACGATCGTCGGCGAGATCAAACGTCACTTCCGTGACAAGGGCTGGGCGGTGCGGGTGCCGCGCCGGCTCCAGGAGCTGAAGCTGGCGCTGACGAAGGCCATCGGCGACCTCGCGCAGCGCGAAGGCCGGGCCCCGACCGTCGCCGAGATCGCGGCCCACCTGCAGATGAGCGAGGAAGAGGTGCTGGAAGGCCTGGAGTCGGCCAACGCCTACTCCACCGTCTCACTGGACGCGCCCGATTCGGGCGACGACGACGCGCCCGCGGTGGCCGAGTCGCTGGGGATGCTCGACGACGCGCTGGAGGGCGTGGAGTACCGGGAGTCGCTCAAGCCACTGCTGGAGCAGCTGCCGCCGCGGGAAAAGCGGATCCTGCTGCTGCGCTTCTTCGGCAACATGACCCAGTCACAGATCGCCAGCGAACTCGGCATCTCCCAGATGCACGTTTCCCGGCTGCTCGCGAGGACGCTCACTCAGCTCCGGGCCGGGCTGACCGCCGACGACTAGCCTTGCC
>DAITAE010000259.1:2856-6738 GCA_036824445.1 Streptosporangiaceae bacterium
CTGCCCCGCTTTCGCCTGCCCGGCCTTCGCCTGCCCCGGCCGCGTCTGCTCCGGCTTCGCCTGCCCCTGACGTGTGAGGGCACGGAGGCTGGGCGGTGCGAGCAAGGAAGCGAGCCCGGCGGCGGCCAGCACGAGCAGCGGCACCCCCCATTCGAGCCGATGGGCCTGCAGCAGATAGATCCCCACGATGCCGAAGAACAGCTGCGTGAGCAGGGCCGGCGTGCGGCTCCAGCGGCGGACGCGGGCGAGACCTGCCGCCACCAGGGCCAGAGCGGCGGCGCTCGCCACCCCGATCACCGTCAGCGCGATGCCGCTGCCCTGCTGGTAGGACCGCCCGGCGGCGGTATCGATGCCGGCGAGCACCGCCGCCGCGAGCAGCACGGCCGACTCCACCGCCTGCACCACGGCGGCCGCGCGGAGCGTGGCCGGACTATGCCCCATCCGCCCGGCACCTCCTCACCGTCATTACGCTGATCACGTGCGCGCGATGCTCATCGTTAACCCACATGCCACCTCTACCACGCCTTTGCGCAGGGACGTCATAGCACGCGCGCTCGCGTCCGAGCTCGATCTCACCGTCGTGCAGACACGGTACCGGGGTCACGCCGCCCAATTCGCCGGGGAGGCCGCGCGGGACGGCTGCGAGCTTGTGCTCACGCTCGGCGGCGACGGCACCGTGAACGAGGCGGTCAACGGGCTGCTCCGCGCACTCCCGCCCGCGGACGGCGGGCCCGAGACGCGCCCGGCTCTGGCGACCGTGCCCGGTGGCAGTGCGAATGTTTTCACGCGGGCGCTCGGGATGCCATCCGACCCGGTGGACGCCACCGGCCGCATCCTCGCGGCGCTGACCGGCGGAGGGCGGCGCACCATCGGTGTGGGCCTGGCCGAGGAACGTTACTTCACCGTTAACGCCGGCCTGGGTTTCGACGCCGAGGTCGTCCGCGCGATCGAAGGGCTGCGCGCGGATGGTCAGGAGGCGAGCGCCGGGCTTTATGTGTGGACCGCGATCCGCCATTTCTACGGCGTCACCAATCGGCGCCAGCCGGCGCTTGCCTTGGAACTGGACGGCCGGCCGGCCGCCAGGCGCTTGTTCTTCGCGATCGTGTCGAACGCCGCGCCGTGGACCTATCTGGGCGGCCGGCCGATCAACCCGAGCCCCGAGGCCGGCTTCGACACCGGCCTCGACGTGTTCGCCCTGCGCTCGCTGGGCACGCTGCCCACGCTCCTCACCCTGCGCCACATGCTCGGCACCGGCGTGGAAGGGAGCGCGGACTCCAAGCACATCCTCAGCCTGCATGACGAGAAAGAACTCACGTTCCGCGCCATCCGCCCGATCGCGTTCCAAGTTGACGGGGAGTACGTCGGTGAGCGCGAGCACGTCACCTTCCGCGCGGTTCCCGATGCCCTGCGCGTGATTTCCTGACTGCAAATCCGCCGGCGGCGGGAGAGCCCCGCCGGGCGGCGGCCCGGGCGCGCCGCAAAATGCGGGCGGCACAACGGCACTAGCCGCGAGACTGTGACCTATCTGACACAGAAAACAGCCCAAGCCTTTGCCCTAGCCTCTTGCCAATTGATCCACCAGGTTGAGAGGGTGGTTGTGGTTCGAGTGTGCAGCGTGGACTCGCATGTTGCCAGCCGGTCAGCCGGGTACCCGCCCGGTCTCTGGGCTCGGCCAGGGGGCCACGCAGGGGGCCAACGGCCCCCTGACAACCAGCAGTTTGGTGCGTTCCCAGGGCCCTAGTGCGGCCCTGGAACACGGTTCAGCTCGTGAAATCATTCACAAGCGGGCCGGGGCGGCACCCGGGCTACCAGCCCGGCAAGTCGAAGAGGAGTGGACCGCATGGACTGGCGTCACCACGCCGCCTGCCGTGAGGCGGACCCGGAGCTGTTCTTCCCGATCGGGAACACCGGGCCTGCCCTTCTCCAGATCGATGAAGCCAAACAGGTATGCCGGCGCTGTCCGGTACTGGAACCGTGCCTGCAATGGGCGGTCGAGAGCGGCCAAGACGCCGGCGTCTGGGGCGGCATGAGCGAGGATGAGCGGCGCGCGTACAAGCGCCGCGTCGCCCGCGTCCGCGCCCACGCCCGCGCTTAGCGGCCCCTGAGACTTCCGCGCCACGCCGGGGTCGCCGGCTATTCGGGGTTGCCCGGAGCCCGTCTGACCACCTGTGGCGGGGCGGGTGTTTCCAGCGGGAGCGCGACCAGTACCACGGTGCCCCCACCAGCGCGCGGCGAGATCTCCAGCCGGCCGCCGAGTTCGGAGACCACCAGCGTGTGCACGATCTGCAGGCCCAGGCTTGCCGTGGCGTCCAGGCGGAACCCCTCCGGCAGCCCCACCCCGCTGTCCTCGACCGTCACGGTCAGCCGGGCCGGCACCCGGTCAACGGCCACAGTCAGGGTTCCCGCCGCTGCGGCGCCCGCCGGGTGAGCCAGGCCGTGCTGCAGCGCATTCTGCAGCAATTCCGTCAGCACCAGCGCGAGCGGCGTGGCAACCGCGGCCGGCAGCAAGCCGAACCGCCCGGAGATGACCGGGGTGACCCTCGCCTCCGGCGCCGACAACTCGCCCGCCATCGCGGCCACCCGCTCGACGATCTCGTCGAAGTCAACGATCTCCTCCGGGGCGTACGAGAGCGTCTCGTGGACGACCGCGATCGACCCGACCCGGCGCACCGCCTCGTCCAGCGCCGCCTTGGCCTCCGGCCCGGTGAGCCGCCGGGCCTGCAGCCGCAGCAGCGCCGCGACCGTCTGCAGGTTGTTCTTGACCCGGTGGTGGATCTCGCGGATCGTGGCATCCTTGGTCATCAGTTCGCGTTCGCGGCGGCGCAGCTCGGTGACGTCACGCACCAGGATCAGCGCGCCGGTGCGCAGGCCGCCCACGACCAGCGGGATGGACCGCAACTGGACGACCGACCCGTTCCCCTCCACCTCGGTCTCCCGCGGTGCCCGGCCGCTGGCGGTGACCATCAGCGAGTCGTCGGCGGGCTGATCCGGGGCGCGCAGCCCCGCCGTCAGCGGGCCCAGCTCGGCTCCGACCAGGTCAGCGGACAGGCCGAGCCGCCGGTAGGCCGACAGCGCGTTGGGGCTGGCGTAGCTGACCTTGCCAGACAGGCCGAGCCGGAGCAGCCCGTCGCCGACCCTCGGCGACCGGACCAGGGCAGGCTCCTCACCGGGGTGCGGGAACATGCCTGCGGCGACCATCTGGGCGAGGTCGTCCGCGCCCTTGAGGTAGGTCAGTTCCAGCCGGCTCGGGGTGCGGGCCGAGCTGAGGTTGGTGCTCCGCTCGATCACCGCGATCACCCTGGCCGCGCGGGTGACCGGGATCGATTCCCGCCGGACCGGCACGCCATGGGTCCATTCCGGGTCGCCTTCCCGGCAGATGCGCTGCTCGGCGAGGGCCGCATCCACGAACGGCCGCTCCCCGGCCGCGGCCACCGTGCCGACCATGTCGTCATACAGAGCCGTAGGACCGGTGGTCGGGCGCATCTGGGCCAGCGCCACCCAGCCGGACCCGGTCCGCAGCGGAGCCCAGAGCACCAGGTCGGCGAACGAGAGATCGGCGAGCAGCTGCCAGTCCGACACCAGCGCGTGCAGCCACTCCACGTCGGCCTCGGTCAGCGAGGTCAGGCCGCGGGCCAGGTCGGTCAGGGTCGGCACGTCTCATCATCGCACCCGGATCTGGCCGACCTGGCCGCCATGCGGGATCATGTCCGGACGGCGTCCCCAGCGGGAAGGATGTGAGCGTGATCGCCTCCCCTGCTCGCAGCGACGCGGACGGTGGCCCGCCCCTGCCCGGCCAGGCGAGCGCGAGGATCCCCAAGTACTACGCCGTGAAGCGGCAGCTGCTCGAGCTGACCAGGACGATGTCACCGGGCACCCCCGTTC
>DAITAE010000774.1:0-1956 GCA_036824445.1 Streptosporangiaceae bacterium
CCAGGTGCTCCAGGGCCCGCGGGCCGGCGATCGACCCGTCCTTGGTGACGTGCCCCACCAGCACCGTCGTCAGGGACTGCTGCTTGGCGACGGCCATCAGGGCCGAGGTGACCTCACGGATCTGGGTCACCCCGCCCGGGGTTCCCTCGACGCCGGGTGCGGTGATGGTCTGCACCGAATCGACGATCAGCAACTGCGGCCGGACGGCTTCCACGTGCGCCAGCAAGGCGGACAGCTCGGTCTCGGCCGCGAGGTAGAGACGGGGCCCGACCGCGCCGATCCGGTCGGCGCGCAGCCGTACCTGCGCCGCCGATTCCTCGCCGGTGACGTACAGCACCGTGCCCGACTCGGAGGCGAGCGCGCCGGCCTCCAGCAGGAGGGTGGACTTGCCGACCCCGGGCTCGCCGGCCAGCAGGACCACCGCTCCCGGTACCAGCCCGCCACCGAGGACCCGGTCCAGCTCGTCCAGCCCGGTTGGCCGTACGGTCGCCGCCTGGGAGTCCACCTCCGTGATCGGGACCGCCGGGGCCCCAGTTCCCGCCACGGCCCCCGCCGCCGGCCCGAGCCGGGTGCGGAGCAAGGCCGGTCCGGCGGTCTCCTCGACGGTTCCCCACGCCTGGCATTCGCCGCAGCGCCCAGACCACCTTGTGGTACGCCAGCCGCACTCGGCGCAGCGAAACAGCGGGCCGGTGGATGACTTCCCCATGCCCGCACCGTAACGATGGGGTGCGACACTCCGAAGGATGCGCCCGGCGGTCCATGGCGTCGCGAAGCAGCCCCAAGCTATGCCAGATATGCCGCAAATGTCACGGTAGTGAGCAGCCGATCCTCGCGGGCCGCATGATGAGCCTCGCGGGCCGCATAAGCTGACCACGCGGGAGCGTCCCGGGCAGCCTGGAGGGCCCGGGCGACCTGAGTGAAGGAGTCACGTTGAGCCGCGCCGTCAAGGCCGCCAGGCCGCTCATCGCGCTGTCCACGGCCTCGGTCATTCCGGACAGGACGCCGGACGCGTTCGAGATCGCCGCACGCCTCGGTTATGACGGGGTCGAGGTCTTGGTCTCGGCCGACGCGGTCAGCCAGGACGTCGAGGTTCTCCGGCGGCTCGCCGACTACCACGGTGTCCCCGTGCTGGCCGTTCACGCGCCGGTCCTGCTCATCACCCAGCGGGTATGGGGGCTCGAGCCCTGGGGAAAGCTGGTCCGGGCCAAGGAGATGGCGGAGAAGCTTGGCGCCCGTGTTGTGGTGGTGCATCCCCCGTTTCGCTGGCAGCGCGAGTACGCGCGAGACTTCGGGCCCGGCCTGGAAAGGATGCGCGAGGAAACCGACGTCGTGTTCGCCGTGGAGAACATGTACCCGCTGCGGGCGGGGGGCGCGGAGGTCGCCGCCTACGCCCCGAGCTGGAATCCCGTCCTGATGGATGCTCCGCACGTCACCCTGGACCTCTCGCACACGGCGGCGTCCGGGTCGGACGCGCTGGCGATGGCATCGGACCTCGGTGACAGGCTGGTGCATGTGCACATGGCCGACGGCACCGGCGTCACCAATCGCGACGAGCACCTGGTGCCAGGGCGGGGGGCGCAGCCCTGTGCGCGGCTCCTGGAGGGACTGGCCGCCGACGGATACCCGGGCACCGTCGTGCTCGAAGTCAACACCCGCCGCGCGATCTCGCGTGAAGCCCGGGTGGCCGACCTTGCCGAGGCCCTGGAGTTCACCCGCAGGCACCTCGGCAAGCCAGCCCCCGTCGGTGATGGGCGCACGGGTGCCGGGGAGGGCCGGGCACAGGCAGGCGATGGGCGCACACCGGCCAGTGGCCGTGCTGGCGAGGCTGGCCGGCCGGACGCGGCGGGCGCGCCGGCGGGCGGGCCCGATCCGGTCGGCCCGCGCGGATCGGTGTTACCGGCGTGACGGTAGCACCCGGAAGGAGGCATCCTGCGGGTCATGACGAACCCCACCCCC
>DAITAE010000260.1:0-6722 GCA_036824445.1 Streptosporangiaceae bacterium
AGGCGGGGTCTATCCGCCTTTGGGAGCCGGCTCACGGCGAAGTCGTTGCGCGGCGCCGTCGGCCGCAGCAGCGACATGATCCCGGGACTCGTGCCTACCTGTCCGCGGGCCTGCCCGGTGCGGAGTGGTGGGTTGCCGGACGAGCCGTGGACCGGGCTGAGGACGCCGACGTCGAGTTGATCGAAGTGGAGCGATTCTTCACCGAGCATGGCTTGTGGGACTCCGCCATAGAGCAGTGAACCGCCAGAACTGCACCGATCGGTGCGCCTCTGGCAGATCCCTGGAGATCATCAGATGGCCGCCAAATCCGGCGAAGGCCATCCGCCCTGGTGCGGCGTGTACTGTCCCGGTTCACAGTTCGAACGCTTCGGTGACTCGTTCGGTCAGGTCATCTTCGGTCATCGTGGTGTCGATCTTGATGGCAGCCAGTTCGAGGCGCTTCGTCTCCGCACGGAGGAGTTCGGTGAACATCCGGTCACGGTCGAGCAGGTTACGCAGGGCCCTCTCCGGATCGCTGGTCTTGCCGGCGATCTTCCACAGCGAGCCCCGGCTGGCGAACGCGGCCCGGCGGAAGCCGGGCGTCGGCAGGAGCCAGACGGCGTGACCAGGCTCGGCCAGCAAAGGTCTCACCAGGCGCGGCAGCAGCCGGAAACCTTCGGCGATCACGCCAGTTCCCGCCGGGAAGCGCAGAAGGTCTTCGACGATCAGGCCGAACAACTCCCCCTGAAACCAGTGAAAGCTCTCCAGCATGGTTTCCGGAGACCGGCTCACCCAGCGCTCGTCCATGCCCATGGCCTTGAACCTGCTCAGCCACGGGGCCTCTTGCGGCGTGAAGCGGCCGCCGTGGTCCCGCATCGCATCGTCAGTCGCGTACACACGCAGGCCGTGCCGGCCGGCCACCCGGCGGGCAATGGTCGACTTGCCCGCGCCGCTCCCGCCGCCGATCCAGTAGACGTGCCGAAGCCGTGCGCGTAGCGCTGGCAGCGCGTGCTCGGTGATCTCGCCCACGGTCTCCAATCATGCTGCGAGCAGCGGGAGCTGCGCCTGTGGCGTGCCCGAGCGGTTGACAAGATGGGGGCGCTCACGGGCACTCATGGGACCAGCACCAAGACGATGACCTGGATAAGCGCTGATCTTGCAGGGCCAGTTGCAACTTCCAGGCTGGCGCTGTTCCCCCGGGTACCGCGAGGCGCGGCTGCAGTTTGGTTTACAGTTCACCACCGTGCGATGCCGTTCGAGACAGGCCAGTTAGGCGTGCTGGTCCAACTCGAACCGATCCGGACAGCCGCGACCCGAGCTGTTAGTGCGTTAGGGGTTCACGTCCCTCCCGGTTCAGCAATCGACGGCATCCAGAAAGGCGGCTGGGCTCTGATCAGCCCGGCGGGATGTCGGCAGTGAGCCCGGCCAGGTCCGCGCAGGTCTCCGAGGTGAACACGTGGCCGACCCGCGCATCAAACTCGCCCTTGGTCAGACGGCCCTGTGCAAACGCGGCCTTGAGCACGCCGATCGCCTGCTCGCGGTCGGCGTCGGAGGCCCGGAGGCGGCCGAGCGGCTGAGAAGGTACGGGTGGTGAAACGGCGTGCGGGCCGCCGCCGGCACGGCCCCTGGTGCCGCGGGACCTGTTGGCGAATCCCCCGGCGAAGGCGCCGATCCCGGCGCCGACGAACGGTGCGAACAGGAGAAAGGCAAGGGGCACTATGCCCGCTTGGCCGACGCTGATTTCTACCCAGTACTCGTGCCGCAGGCTCGGCGGGATCACGGTGTTGACCGGGTCGCAGGTTTCGCACCCGGCCGGAACTTCACCCATCTCGGCCAGAACGGCCTCTGCCCACTCGCGACGGGCCGCCGGAAGCAGCCTGGCCGAGCGCCCCAGTAGCCCGGCCAGCACCCCCGTGAACCGATCCATCACGTGCCCCCCGCCGCCACCCGGCGCTCGCCCACCCGGCCCGCGGTGGCCGCACGGCGGTGGTTCAGCCGCGCCTGTTCGGCCAGCGCCGCCCTGACCGCGGCCAGGCCGTCGGAGCTGAGCCGGTACAGGTGTCGCCGCGGGCTCCCGGCTGGCTGCCCGTCCTCCCAGCACGCCTCTACCAGACCCCGCTCAGCCAGCCGGATCAGAATCGGATACAACGTGCCCGACCGCAGCCTGGTCTCCGTGGCGAGCAGGTAGCCATGCCGCCAGGCGGTGGGATCTCCCTCAAGCGAAGCCAGGACGGACAGTGTCTGGGCGGAGAACCCGGAACGACGAGCCACGGCGTCAAACTCTACCTAGGTAGATGTCGCAGGTCCACCCTTATGAAAGAAGCGCATGCCTGACGCTCCGGCGGCGGTGCGTTCGAACCGCAGATCGACGTGATCGGGCATCCGGTGTGGGCCGAGTAGCGTGTAAGGCGTGCTCATGGCTGAGGACCTTCTGCTCCTGGTCACCGACGACGCCAGCGGCCGGTTGTCCGCGCCCGCGGCACAGGTCGATGCCGGGCTAGGGGGAGCGAACCTGGTCGAGCTGACGTTGCGCAGCAAGGTGGACCTGTCGGGTGAGGGGGACCAGGGCAAGCCGGGCCGCATCATCGTCCGTGACCCCTCCCCGGCCGGTGACGCGGTCCTGGACGCGGCGCTGGAGATCATCATCGCGCACCAGGGCAAGAAACCATCCACGGTGATCAGGCCGCTGAGCAAGAACCTGCGGCGGAGTTTGTATCAGCGGCTGGCCGACGGTGGCGTGGTTCGCGCCGAGCAGGGCAGGATCCTGGGCGTCTTTCCGACCCACAGGTGGCCGGCGCAAGATGCCAGCCACGAGGCGGAGGTGCGCCGGCTGGTGACCCAAGTACTCACTCAGCAGACGGCACCGGGCGCGCGAACCGCTGCGCTCATCGCCCTCCTGCACGCGCTCCGGTGCGAGGACAAGGTCGTCGACCCCCGGCAATACGGCCTGTCCAAACGAGAGCTCCGAGCGCGGGCGGAGGAGATCGCCAAGGGCAACTGGGCATCCGAGGCCGTGCGCAAGGCGATCGAGGAGATGGTGGCCGCAGTCGTGGCCGCCACTACCGCCGCCACCGTCGCCACCACCGCCGGGTCGGCCTAGCAGCGGGGATGCTGGCGCGAGCTACGTTCGTACTGGATGGCTTCCTTGTCCGCCGCTGCTGGCATCGGGCCGGCGCCGACTGCCAAGTGACCGCAAGCAGACCCGGCGCCGCCCCATCCCGGCCGGATGCGGCCGTGGCCGCAGGCCCAGGTGAGCGACTGCTTCCGACGACCTGTGCCGAGTGCATCTGGCGACTAGAGCGGATCGGAAACCCCGGCAGGTGGGCCAACGAATTCCAGCCAGTTGGTCCGGCCCACGGCGGCAAGAGTCTCCGGACCTGCGGCACCGGCGTGTAGCGCGGCGAACTCTTCGAAGAAGCGCTCAAGCCCAGATGGCGTAGTGATCACCAGCAACCGCCCCGGGGTATCACCGACGTTCTGAAAGCAGTGCGGCATGCCGCGCGGCCCGAACACCATGCCGCCCGTCGACGCCCGGAGCATCGCATCACCGGCCTTGAACCGGAAGTCACCCTCGATGACGTACCAAAGCTCGTCCTCACGCAGGTGCGTGTGCAGCGCCGGCCCCTCCTTCGGGGCAATCAAGAACTCCAGGACCGTGAGCGAGCCATTGGTCTGTCTGGTGGCCGCCTTGATGGTGACCACGTCACCTGTCGGAGTCTCCAGCGCAGTGCCCTCACCGAACTGCACGGCAAAGGGTGCAACGGAATGTTCCACCACGGTCCTCCCCCTTCCCGGGCCCCATTCGGGACCAGGTCCCGCGTCTCCGCGACGTCCCGACGGCCCGCTGATGAGGCCGCCTACATGTGTGCCACGCTAGGAGGGCGGAGAGCCAGGGCGCCAGGGTGGTTCCTTTACGTTCCACGGTGTGCCTGCTACCACCAGAGGTCTCAGCCGGTCGCCCAAGCGCTCAGACAGGTACGGATCCGTTAGAGCGAGGACAGGCGACCCGGCGCACCCCGCAACTTCCCAGCATGAGACCAAGGACGTGTCTCGTGGATCCATGCCGTCGCGCAGCAGGCTGGAGATCTGCGAGATGCGCCCTCGCCTGGCCATGTGTCTGCTGGCCCAGCCGGTCCCCGCTCGCTCGGGGGGAAACGATGGGACCGGCTGGGCTACTCCCACGTTACCGGCGGGTAGCCGTGCCTCGTCCCACACGTGAGGCGTTTCGCTGTGGGCTGACATAGCACGTCAAGACAGGCGGAAGTTACACAGTTAATGGCCTTCTGGTTGCGATAGGCGCCCTGCCACTCGCAGCCGAACGGCGTCTATGCCGGGCCCTACGGCGCGGCGGTTAGCCCCTAGGCTGATCCGCGCGCAAGCCTCGTTATGAAGCCAATCACAGTTTCATAACGACGACCGAATTGAGACGCATGGCGAGGACTGGCGCACTCCGAACGCGATGGCAGGGCAGGTGCGACCTTGGTCAAGACTGATCGCATGAAGGCGAATCTGCTCTGCGACGTGCCGGTCAAGCAGGCCAGGCCCGGACGGTGAACCGCGCCACGACCATACGCATCGGCCTGCTCGCGCTGATCTGGGGCTCAGGCTTCCTGTGGATCAAGCTGGGCATCCGGGGGCTGTCTCCGGTCGAGGTCACCCTGGCCCGGCTGGTGCTTGGCTCGGCGGTGCTGTTCATCGTCGTCGCGGTGCAGCGTGGTTCGCTGCCACGCTCGCCGGTCGTGTGGATGCACATCACGGTGGCGGCCTTGTTTGCCAACGCCGCGCCGTACCTGCTGTTCGCGGTGGGAGAGCAGCACGTTGCCTCCGCCACCGCGGGGATGCTCAACGCCACCACCCCGCTGTGGACCGTGGCGATCGCCCTGGGCACCCGCCATCAGCGGGCGATCACGGCCCGGCAGGCGGCCGGGCTTGTCATCGGGTTCGGCGGAGCGGTGCTGATCTTCTCGCCCTGGCAGGCCGTATCCGGGCTGGCTTCCATCGGGGCGATCGAATGCCTCGCCGCGGCCGCGAGCTACGCGGTCAGCTACGTCTACATGGACCGGTTCCTGGCCCGTCGGGGCATCGGCCCAGTCGTCTTGTCGGCGTGCCAGCTCGGGGCGGCATCGGTCTGGCTGGCGATAGCCCTGGGCGTGACCGGCGCCTCCAGTCCGCGGCTCGATGCCACCGTCGTCGCCAGCATCCTGGTTCTCGGCCTGATCGGAACCGGAGCCGCCTACGTGCTGAACTACCAGATCATCGCCAGCGTGGGCGCCACCGTGGCGTCCACGGTCACCTGCCTGCTGCCGGTGGTCGCCATCATCCTGGGCTTCCTGGTCCTAGACGAGCGCATCACGCTGCTTGAGCTGGCCGGGATCGCGCTGACCCTCGCCGGGGTGGCGCTCGCACGAAAGCGCGACAGGCCGGTACGCCGTGACCGGCAGATCGAGCAGCTGTGTGAGCATGAGGTCATGGCGACCAAGAAGAGTCCGGCGATGCGCCCGACCGATGCATCGGTGGAGGGGTACCTGGCCGGGGTGGCTGATGAGCGACGGCGCGAGGACGCGAGCCGGTTGTGCGCGATGATGCACGAGATCACCGGTGAACCACCGGCGATGTGGGGGACCAGCATCGTCGGCTTCGGCACGTACCACTACCGGTACGCCAGCGGCCACGAGGGCGACTCGCCGCTGGCAGGTTTCTCACCTCGCCGCCAGCACCTCGTCATCTATCTGGTCGGAGAGTTCGAGAACCGGTACCAGCCGGTGCTGGCGCGGCTGGGGCCGCACAAGACGGGCAAGGGCTGCCTGTACATCAAGCGTCTCGACGATGTGGACGATGGTGCACTGCGCGAGCTGATCGACCGCTCGGTGCGGGTGCACAAGGGCATCGACCAGGCCTCCGGTGAGGCCCGGTAGGGCCGCCGGGGCAGGTCTGAGACAGTGAACTCACAGGTGCCGGCGTTTCCCGGCATGGAGCTCGTCAGCGACGTCTCCCCGGCGCTGTGGCTGCCCGGCCGGCTCTGGCCTCATCACCGGGGCCGGGTACGCGTCGGTGAGTGCGTGCCGGAGGGTTATCCCGCGTACGGGCGGCTGCTGCACCCGGCGGCCAGCACCGACCCCGGTGGGCCGGAAAGGTGGCGCTGGGCCGACATCGCTGCCAAACGGAACTACCACCTCGGCCCGGAGCTCCGCTTTAACGACCTGGTCGGCTGGGATGTGTCAGCAACCGCCGACCCACCGCCGCCCTATCACGCGCCGGACCAGGGCTCCCTCGACGAGACATCCTGCCGCGCCCTGGCCGAGATCCTGCCCGCCCTCACAACCCGGCCAGACCTGTGCTGGTTCTGCCTGTGGGACGGCTATGGCTGGCCGGAGTTGCCCGCCCCCGGAGCGGGCCCGCCGCGGGTGACCCTGCGCCGCAGCATCGACTGCCTGCTGTTCAAGGGTCCAGTCAGCGCGGCCTGCAACTTCCGCTCCCGGCTGTGGTTCCAGTCCCCCACGGCCTGGTGGCCGGACGACCGCGCCTGGTGCGTGACCACAGACGTCGACAGCTTCTCCACCTACATCGCAGGCACCCGGGAAGGCATCGGGGCACTCGCCAGCGACCCGCGGCTGGAGATCCTGCCCACACAGGTCGGCCACGAAGTCGATCCAAGCCCCTATCCTCCGCGCCAATAGGCGCCGGCGACGAGCTTGTTCCGCTGCGGTACCCATCCGCCGCCGCCACTGCTTCGAACCACCCGA
>DAITAE010000261.1:0-6710 GCA_036824445.1 Streptosporangiaceae bacterium
TGCCGATCGACACCATGCCCGGCTGGCTGCAGGCCTTCGCCAACAACCAGCCGGTGACCTACGTCGTCGACACGATGCGCGCGCTGGCGCTCGGCGGCCCCGTCGCCGCGAACCTGTGGAAGAGCATCGCGTGGCTGGCCGGGATCTTCATCGTCTTCGCGCCGCTCGCCGTCCGGGCCTACCGGCGCGCAAGCACGCGCTAGCCGGGTCGCGCCAGCCTGCGGTGATCCCAGGAGATCATCCGCAGCGGCTCCACGACGAACCCCACCCGCTTGCGGGCGGTGCGCGCCGTGTACTCCGCCAGCGCGTCGGCGGTCATGCCGGTCGTCACGGCGGCGACGCCGCGGCCGATCTCCAGCACCCCCGCCGGGTCCTCGACGCACCGCGCGGTGCCCACCACCTGCACCCCGCGCAGCTCGAAGTAGTCCTCCCCGGTTTCCACCAGGCAGGTCACCCGGGGGTCGCGGGCCAGGTTGCGCGCCTTCTGCGACGAGCGGTAGGTCCAGAACGCGATCCGGCCGCCGAGCATGACGTAGAACATCGTCACCAGGTGCGGCGTCCCATCCCGGTTGATGGTCGCGAGCTGGAGCTTGTGCGACCCCGCCAGCAGGGCCGCCGCGTCCGCGGCCGTCATGGCGACCCGGTCCCGATGCCGCGTCATGCCGTCCCTCCGGCGTCATCCGTGGCGGACATGGCCCCGCCGCACCGACTCTAGCGTTCAATGCCGCGCGGCCGCTGGCGCCGGGTCCGGTAGCGTGCGAAGGTGTAAAGAGGGTGCCTAGCTGGGTACATGGTCTCCCTAGCTCGGTAAGCGGAGGCCTCATGGGTCGTGACATTCAGGCCATCAAGATCAGCGGCGAGGACAGGGCCAAGTACCGCGACAAGGTGCGGCGCTCGCTGGAGGTCTTCGCGCGGATGCTGCAGGAGCGCCTGTTCGAGGCCAACCCCTCGCAAGTGGGCGTGGAGATCGAGCTGAACCTCGTCGACTCCCGCGGGGCGCCGTCCATGTGCAATGCCCCCGTGCTCGACGCGATCGCCGACCCGGCGTGGGCGACCGAGCTTGGGCAGTTCAATCTCGAGATCAACGTGCCGCCCCGGCGGCTCGATGGCGGCGCGGTGGCGGACTTGGAGGCCGAGGTCCGCGCCAGCCTCAACACCGCTGACGCGAAGGCCCGCGGCACCGGCAGCCGCCTGGTCATGATCGGCATCCTGCCGACGCTGGGCGAGCAGGACATGCACGAGGAGACCCTGTCGGCCAACGAGCGCTACCGCGTGCTCAACGAGCAGATCTTCGCGGCCCGCGGTGAGAACATGCGCATCGAGATCGAGGGCGCTGAGCGGCTCGTCACACACGCGGACAGCATCACGCCCGAGGCCGCCTGTACGAGCGTGCAGCTGCATCTCCAGGTCAGCCCGGACGCGTTCGCGAGGTACTGGAACGCCGCCCAGGCAATCGCGGCGGTCCAGGTCGCGCTGGCCGCCAACTCGCCGTTCCTGTTCGGCAGGCAGCTGTGGCACGAGACCCGGATCACACTGTTCGAGCAGGCCACCGACACCCGGCCGGATGAGCTGAAGCAGCAGGGCGTGCGGCCCCGCGTCTGGTTCGGCGAGCGCTGGATCACGTCGGTGTTCGACCTGTTCGAGGAGAACATCCGGTACTTCCCGGCGCTGCTGCCGATCTGCGAGGACGAGGATCCGCTGGCCGTGCTCGACCGCGGCGCCAGCCCGCAGCTGGCCGAGATGAGCCTGCACAACGGGACCATCTACCGCTGGAACCGGCCGGTCTACGCCGTCGTCGACGGCAAGCCGCACCTGCGGGTCGAGAACCGGGTCCTCCCGGCCGGCCCGTCGGTCGCGGACGTCACGGCCAATGCGGCGTTCTACTACGGGCTCGTGCGGGCCCTCGTCGAGGCGGACCGCCCGATCTGGACCCAGATGTCGTTCGCGACCGCGGCCGAGAACCTGCACGAGGCGGCGCGCTACGGCATGGACGCGCAGCTCTACTGGCCGGGCCTCGGCCAGGCGCCGGTGGCCGAGCTGGTGCTCCGCCGCCTGCTGCCGCTGGCCCGCGAGGGACTCGGCCGCTGGGGCGTCAACCCGGCCGATGCCGACCGCCTGCTTGGCATCATCGAGCAGCGCTGCCTGACCGGCCAGACCGGCGCCGCCTGGCAGATCGCCACGACCGCGGCGCTCACCGAGCGCGGCGGGGCCGACCGGCCGGAGGCGCTGCGGCTGATGACCCAGCGCTACATCGACCACATGCACACGAACGCGCCGGTCCACACCTGGCCGGTGGGCGCATAGGGCGTGTCTCGTGGATGCTGGAGATCTGCGAGACATGCCCTAACGCAGGCGGGCGTCCTCGTCGCGCACCCACAATCCGGTCAGTCCCCGCAGGTGCTCGATGAACTGGTCGTGCTCGTGGGCCGGGTAGACGGACCGGACCGTCTCGATCAGCAGCTGGTCGAAGTCCGGGCCAGCCGCCCAGTCCAGCACGATCTCGTCGAGATGCGGGAGCCTGTCCGCGCAGAAGTCGTGGTAGCGCTCCGACTCGAAGTAGGCGTCGGCGAGGCCGGCGTAGGCGTCGAGCTTTTCGGTGTACGACGCGCCAGCCTGGTCGGCGATCTCGAAGAACCGGTCGGTCTCGGTGTCGAGCCTGGGCCGCCGGCCCGTCACCAGCGCGTAGACGCACCACTTGACCAGCGCCTTCATCGCCCAGGGGAAGTAGTAGTGCAGGCTGGTCAGCGCCAGGTCCGGGCACGCGTTGGCGTAGTCGATCGGGTAGACCTCGCCTCCGGCCACCAGGGTCTCGCACGAGTTGAGCTCCCACCGGAAGAACGCGTTGACCAGCCGCCCGATCGTCACCACCTCGGCGCCGGCCTGCGGCGACAGGAAGCTGTGGTCGACCGCGTAACGCAGGTGCATCGGCTGGTCCGGCTGGAACCGCACGACCATCGTCTCGGCGCCGATCGACAGCGAGCGGGCGAAGACGTCGTAGTGGTCGATGGCTTTCTGCAGGTGCATGAGCATCTCGCCGCTGGCGTTGTAGGCGGCGTGCAGTTCGGACGGGCTGCCGATGCGCGAGACGCCGCGCCAGGCGCCGCCGTCGTAGGGCTTCATGAACAGCGGATAGCCGATCCGCTGCGCGATGGCGTCAAGGTCGAAGGGCTGGTTGTACCGGGCGGCGGTATAGGCGTAACGGGCGTTGTCCACCGGGTTCTTGTAGGGCACGAGCACCGTGTCCGGCACCTTGAGCCCGAGCCGCATCATGGCGCAGTAGGCCGCGTGCTTCTCCATGGACTGGAACGTGAAGGGGCTGTTCAGCAGGTACACGCCGTCCATCAGCGCGACCTTCTTCAGCCACTCCCGCGGGTGGTAGTACCAGTACGCCAGCCGGTCGATGACCAGGTCGTGGCGCGGCCGGTCACGCAGGTCGAACGGCTCGATGGTGATCCGCTCGCAGTCGAAGGCGTGCCGGGTGCCGCCCGCGCCCGTGACCGGGCCGAGCCGGTGCAGGATCTGCTCGAACGCGCTCGGCCAGTCCTCCTCGGTACCGAGCAGCAACCCGATCAGGTGCCTCGTGTCTGTCACAGGGGGCTCCGGTCGTGAGCAGTTACGGCGCCGGTCACTCGCACATGCTGCCTGCTCCGCGCGGCGGTGACAATGGCAGCCGATACAGTTCGCAGTGATGGACACCTCGGTCCTGCCGTCGCCCGTGCTTGTGGTGGACACGGGCGCCCTCGAGGCCAACATCGCCGCCGCGGACCGCTGGTGCCGCGGCACGTCCAAGCGGATCCGCCCGCACGTGAAGGCGCACCGCACCCCCGCGCTCGCGCTCCGCCAGCTGACGGCGAGCACCTCCGGCCTGACCTGCGCCACGGTCGGCGAGGCGGAGGTCATGGTCGACGCCGGGGCCAGCGATGTCCTGGTGGCGAACGAAGTCGTCGACCGCCGCAAGCTCGACCGCCTCGCGGACCTGGCCCGCCGCGCCACCGTCTGCACGGCCATCGACGCGATCGAGGCCGCCACGGCGCTCGGCGCCGCGGCCCGCGCCGCGGGGTCGACCGTCGGCGTTCTGGTCGACCTGGATGTCGGGCTCGGCCGCTGTGGCGTGCCGGGCGCCGCGGAGGCGGTCAAGCTGGGGGCCGTCGCCGAGCAGGCCGCCGGTCTGCGGCTGGCCGGCCTGATGGGCTACGAGGGGAGGCAGCGTGCCGGCGAGGGGCGCGCCGCCGTGATCGAGCGCGCCTACGCCATGCTGGCCGAGGCCAAACAGGCCTTCGACCGGGCCGGGCTGCCCGCCGCCACCGTGTCCTCGGCCGGCACGTCGACCTTGCGCGAGGCCCTTGCCGACCCGGTCATCACGGAGATCCAGGCCGGCACCTACGCGCTCATGGAGACCGACCTCGAGGGCCTCGGGCTGCCGTTCGTGCCGGCCCTGTCGGTCGTGGCGACGGTGATCAGCCGCACGCGGGACCGGGCGGTCCTGGACGCCGGCCGCAAGTCGATCGCCGGCGACTACGGCCCCCCGGCACCGCTGATCCCGGGGGCCGAGGTGGCCGGCTTCAACGAGGAGCACACGACGCTGCGCTTCCCCGACGCGGCGGCCGCGCCGCCGCCCGCGCTCGGCGACCGGGTGGCACTCCGGCCGGCGCACGCCCGGCTGACGTTCAACCTCCACGACGCCGTGTGGCTCGCGCATCCGGACGGGTCGTTCGAGCGCGCGCAGGTCACCGCCCGTGGGCGGTCATGGTGATCACGCGCCGGCCGTGACCAGCCGCAGGGCCTCACGCACCGGGGCCGGCTCGTGCTCAGGATCGAACAGCGCGATCAGGGTCAGTGCCGTCCGCGCGAGATGCCGGGCAAGCTGGGTGCTGGCGGCGGCGGCGTCGCCGGACGCGCATGCGTCGAAGATCGCCGCGTGCTCCTGGGCGGCGGCCGACCATGCCCGCGGCTCGGCCATGTAGACGCGCCGGTAGCGCCCGGTGTGGTCGGACAGGTCGCCCGCAAGCCGGTCGATCCTGCCCCCCGCGTGCTTGCGGAGCAGCCCGTGGTAGTGCTGGTGCGCCTCCTCCCACTTGTCGAGATCGTGTCCCTTCAGCTCGGTCATCTCGGCCAGCGCGTCCTTCAGCTCGGCGAGGTCGGCCGCTGTGTAGGCGGGGACGGTCAGCCGGACCGCGAGCGCCTCGATCAGGACCCGCGCCGCGTAGAGCTGCTCCAGGTCGGCCAGCGACAGCTTCGCGACCCGCACCCGGCGGTTCGGCTCCGAGTCGATCAGCCCTTCGCGCTGCAGCATCCGGAGAGCCTCGCGCAGCGGCGTCCGGCTGACGCCGAGCCGGGCCGCGAGCTTCACCTGCGACAGCGGGACCGTCGGGTCGAACTCTCCCCGCAGGATCGCCGTGCGGAGCCGGTCGTGCACCACCTCGGTCGACAGCTCCGCGCCCGGTGGGCCGCCGCCGGGACCTGCCCGGCCCGCCCGGCGCGCCCGGCCCGCCCGCGTCATGTGCCCGTCCTCAGCTGGCCGCGGGTGGGGCGGCCAGGCGCGCGGCCACCTCGATGACGAGGTCCTCCTGCCCGCCGACGGATTTCCTGCGGCCGACCTCGACCAGGATGTCGCGGGCGTCGACGCCGAACCGGTCGGCGGCGCTGAACGCGTGGTGCAGGAAGCTGCCCGGGACGCCCGCGAACCCCTGGGTGAGCGTGGTGCGGTCGACGATCGGCGGGGTCGTCATGATGGGCCGCACGACCCGGTCGGCGACGTCCTCCAGCGTCCACAGGTCGATGCCCGGGCCCATGCCGGTCTTCTCCATGACCGCCACCAGCGCCTCCAGCTGGCAGTTCCCGGCGCCCGCCCCGGCCCCGGCCAGGCACGCGTCGGCCAGCGTCGCGCCCTCCTGGAAGGCGACGATCGTGTTCGCCACGGCCAGCGACAGGTTCTGGTGCGCGTGGATGCCCGCCTCGGCGTCGCCGCCGAACTCGGCGAGCATGGCGGCGATCCTCGCCTTCACGTCGTCCATCGTGAGCGCGCCGGCCGAGTCCATGATGTGCACGCCCGTCGCCCCGGCGTCGACCATGATCCTGCCTTGCCGGGCGATGGTCTCCGGCGTGGTCATGTGCGGCATCATCAGGTCGCCGTGCACGTCCATCCCCAGGTCCCGGGACAGCCCGATGTGCTGGATGGCGATGTCGGCCTCGGTGCAGTGGGTCGCGATCCGCACCAGGTCGGCGCCCAGCTCGGCGGCCCGCTCGAGCTGCTGCTTGGTGCCGATGCCCGGCTGGAACGTCACCGCGAGCCGGGCCCGCTTGATCACCCGCCGCGCCGCGGTCAGCAGCTCGTCGTCGCTGTGCAGCGAGCGCATGTACTGGATCGAGGAGGCACCGAGGCCGTCGCCGTGCCCGACGCCGATGGAGTGCACGCCGGCCTCGTCGAGCTTGCCCGCGATCATCGCGACCTGCAGCGGTGTGTAGCGGTGCCGGATGGCGTGCGACCCGTCGCGCAGCGTCGAGTCGAGCAGCCGGATCCGCTGGGTGTTCGTCGCCTCGCTCATGCTGCCTGCCTCTCCGCGTAGCGCTCCGCGACCCGGACGGCCGCCGAAGTCATGATGTCGAGGTTCCCCGCGAAGCGCGGCAGGTAGTCGCCCGCGCCTTCGACCTCGATGAAGGCCGTCAGCAGACCGTCGGAAACAAGCGGGCCGGTCGCCAGGTGATAGCCG
>DAITAE010000262.1:0-6704 GCA_036824445.1 Streptosporangiaceae bacterium
CGCGCGAACAGGCAGTTGCGCACCTGGCCGTCCGCGGTCAGCCGCACCCGGTCGCAGTCCCCGCAGAAGGGCCTGGTCACCGAGCCGATCACGCCGACCCGGGCCGGGCCGCCGTCCACCAGGAACGTCTCAGCGGGCGCCGAGCCCCTGACGCGCTCGTCGTCCGGGGTGAGCGTGAACTCCGCAGACAGGGCCGCCACGATCTCGTCGGCGGTCACCATCTCCTCCCGGCGCCAGCCGTGCTGCGCGTCCAGCGGCATCTGCTCGATGAACCGCAGCTCGTACCCGTGGGCCAGGCAGAACCGCAGCAACTCCACCGCCTCGTCCTCGTTGACGCCCCGCATCAGCACCGTGTTCACCTTGACCGGTGTCAGCCCGGCCCCGGCCGCCGCCGCCAGTCCTGTCAGGACGTCGTCGAGCCGGTCCCGCCTGGCGAGTGAGCGGAAGACCTCGGGCCGCAGCGTGTCGAGCGACACGTTGATCCTGTCCAGGCCACCCTCGGCGAGGGCGCCCGCGAGCCGGCCCAGCCCGATCCCGTTCGTGGTTAGGGAGATCTCCGGCCGGGGCCGTAGCGCGGCCGTGCGGGCGACGATGTCCGGCAGCCCCCGGCGCAGCAGCGGTTCCCCGCCCGTGTAGCGGATCTGGGTGATCCCCAGTTGCTCGACCCCGATCCGGGCCAGGCGGACCAACTCGTCGTCGGTCAGCAGCTCCGGTTTGGGCAGCCAGTCCAGCCCTTCCGGCGGCATGCAGTAGGCACAGCGCAGGTTGCACCGGTCGGTCAGGGATATCCGCAGATCCGTCGCGATCCGTCCGTACGAATCAGTGAGCAACCGCCTGTCACCTCCTCAGCCAGCCCGGGGGTCGTAGGCGTATGGCCACCGCAACCGCGGGAGCTGCCCGCGATTTCCTCAGCCTATGCGCCGTGAACCACAAAACGCGATCCGCGGGCCCGCGGCGGACCGCCGGCACTCCCCGGGGCAGCAGCGGCCGGCGGCCGCGGGGCGGCAGCGTGGCCCGCCGGGCCGCGATCGGCCGCGGCCAGCACACGCACCTCCGTGCTGCTACCACGAAGGTGGCTGGCTATGCGCCCGGCTGGCTGTTACGGCCCAATGTGGTGCTGGGCGGTGATCCGGTCACGGAGAATGGAGTCATGGTTGCGGACACTGCTATCTGGCGTGATCAGCTCACCCCGCGGGAACGGGCCGAACTCGGGCGCGGTGCCGGCGTTATCCCGCTCAGGCGGCCGGACATCCTGGTGGTGGGCGGGGGGATCGCGGGGGTGGCCACGGCGGTCGCCTGCCACGAGGCGGGTCTCGGCTCGGTGCTCCTCATCGAGGCGGGGCGGCTGGGCTCGGGCGCCACCGGCGGCGCCGCCGGCCTGCTCACGCCAGAGCCGCACGAGTGGAGCGATCCGGAGCCGTTCGTCGAGCTGGCCAGGGCCAGCCTGGACCGGTGGAGCCAGCTCGACCAGAGCGTGCCCGGTGGTGTCGGCCTGGTCGAACTCGACTGGATCGGCCTGGCGCCGGACCCGGGCGGCTTTGCCCCCCACCTCCAGCCTGCCGTGGAATGGCTTCAGCCGGGCGAGGTCGCCAGCCTGGTTCCCGGCCTGGCGCGGCCGATGGCGGGCGCGCTCATCCGCCACCAGGCCAGGGTGAACCCGCTGCGCTCGCTGGCCCGGCTCGCCGCGGGGCTTCCAGCCGTGGCGACCGGCATCGCGGCCATCTCCGTCACCACCGGCGGCGGCAAGGTGATCTCGGTCACGACCACCTCGGGTGATATCCAGCCCGGGGCGGTGGTCTTCGCCACCGGGATTCCGCCGCTGCTCGACGGGCTCCCGATCGACCTGCCAGCCACCAAGGTCAAGGGCCATCTGCTGGCCACCGAACCGACGCCGCTGCGGCTACCGGGCACGGTCGCCCCTGTGGCCACCCAACTGGAGGACGGGCGGCTGCTGGTCGGCGGCACCTTCGACACCGGCGACGATACCCCCAAGATCCGGCCCGAGGTGATCGAGTCCATCCTCGAGGCCCTGTACGCGACCCTGCCGGCGGTCCGCGGCCTGAAGGCCGCCTACCAGTGGTGCTGCTTCCGCCCGCGCCACCCGGACGGTCGCCCGGTCATCGACCGCGTCCCCGGTCTGAGCAACGCGTGGCTGACCTCGGGGCACTTCCGGACCGGCATACTCATGGCCCCGATCACCGCGCACGTGATCTCGCACTGGATCGCCAGCGACGAGCCGCCGGCCGAGGCCGCCGCCTGGAGCAGCGCCCGGTTCGCCGACCGGCGTCCGACCGGCCGCTGACCGGCCGCTGACCGCCCAGCAGGCCGGCCCGTCCTGCACCGCGGCGGGCCCCGCCCACAGCGGCCGTCCCGCGGCGATCTTGCTGAGCGCAATGCCGCATAACAGGCCGTCCCGTGGGTAGACGTGAGCGGACAGGTATCAGGCCCCGCCTGCAGGGAGTGAGTGTCATGACCAGGATGCTGCAAGTCCCCCGCAGCCGTGGCGCCATCAGCGGGCTGCTGCTGGTGCTGCTTGGGCTGTGGGGCGCTCTGATCCCGCTCGTTGGTCCGTATTTTCACTATTCGTACACACCCGACACTGCCTGGACGTTCACTGCCGGGCGGACCTGGCTGGAGATCGTGCCCGGGGTGGTCACGATCCTCGGCGGCATCATCCTGCTGGCCAGCGCTTCACGGCCGGTGGCGATGGTCGGCGCTGAGCTTGCGGCCGTGGCGGGTGCCTGGTTCGCGCTGGGCACGGTGCTCAGCCCGATCTGGCCGGCGGCGAGCACGCTGAACCCGGGCTCCCCGGCCGGCACCACCACGCTCATCCGGCAACTTGAGCACCTTGGGTTCTTCACCGGCCTCGGCGTGGTGATCGTGTTCGTGGCCGCGCTGGCGCTTGGCCGCCTCATGGTGGTCGGGGTCCGCGACAGGGAGCTCGCCCTCGGCCGCGAGGCGACCCGCGAGCCGGCCGCGGCCGAGCCGGACACCTTTACCGGCGAAACGGCCCCCGTCGGCACCACCACCGCGGGCACTACCCGCCCGGGGCGGGGTTCGCTGCATTCGTTCAGCCGGTGGCTGGTCGCGCGGCGTTCATAACGCCGCTCCGGCCCTGCCCCGGAGCACCCGGAGAGCGCATCACACCGGTAAGTCCGTTCCCGGTCGCGCAGCGTGTCCGCCGGGACGTGTCGGCATCCTGCGGGACAATCGACACTGTGAGCGAAAACAGTGAACGCATCCGCATCGTCGGGTCCGTGCCGGTCGACGACGACACCATGATCTGGATCGACCATGTGTTCACGATGGGAGCCAGCCCGGAGGACGACCCAGGCTACGTCGGCCTGACGGTCACGGATGACGACGGCGCCGAGGCGGACCGCGTCCGCCTCGGCGCCAAGGCGACCTGCCTCCTCAGCGCGGAAGAGGCGCTGCTGCTGGCGGACCGGCTCCAGCGCGCGGCGCACCTTGTCCTCGAGACCGACGAGGATCTGCCCGACCCCGAGCGCGAGTACCGGCGCTACCGCGGCATGCGGGGTCAGTCGGCGTAGAGGACGTCGATGTCGTCGGCGTACTTGGCGTGCACGATACGGCGCTTCAGCTTCAGGGTGGGAGTCAGTTCCTCGGTGTCGGCAGTCCATTCCACCGGCAGCAACCGCCAGCGCTTCACCTGCTGGACCCGCGCCAGCCGCTCGTTCGCCGCGCTCACCGCCTCCCCAACCGCCGCCAGCACCGCTGGATGGGCGGCCAGCTCCGCCAGCGAGCCGGCCTCGATGCCGCGCGTCTTGGCCCAGGCCGGGGCCACCTCGCCATCGAGGGTGAGCAGCGCCACCACGTAGGGACGCAGGTCACCGAAGGCCAGCGCCTGCCCGATGAGCGGATGCGCCACGAGCAGGCTCTCGATCGCGGCCGGCGAGATGTTCTCCCCCCCGGAGGTGATGATCAGTTCCTTCTTGCGGTCGACCACGGACAGGAACCCGTCCTCGTCGATGCTGCCGATGTCGCCGGTGTGCAGCCAGCCGTCGGCGTCGATGAGGGCCGCGGTCTGCTCGGGCAGGTTGAGGTAGCCCGGGGTGGTGAGCGGGCCGCGGACGCAGATCTCGCCGTCCTCGGCGATCCTGGCCTCCATACCGGGGAAGACCCGGCCAACCGTGCCGAGCTTGAACCCGTCCGGGGTGTTCGAGGTGACCGCGCCGGTGGTCTCGGTCATCCCGTAGATGTCCAGGATCGCCAAGCCCAGCCCGGCAAAGAACGAGCCCACGTCCGGCGGCAGCGGCGCCGCCGCGCTGGAGACCACCGATGCCTCGCCGAGGCCGAGCAGCGAGCGGATCGGTCCCAGCACGGCCTGGTCGGCCCGGGCGAATTCCTCGGCCAGGGTGGCCGGGGTGCTGTGGCCGAACTGCCTGCTCTCGATGTATCGCCGCCCGACGTCCATGGCCTGGGCGACGGCCTGCCGCCGGCCTTCGTCCTGCTCGGCGGTGAGCAGCGCCTGGATGCCGGCCCGCACCTTCTCCCAGACCCTCGGCACGCCGAAGAAGGATGTCGGCTTGACCGCGCCGACCACCCGGATCAGCTCGGTCGGCTGCGGGCAGAAGTGCACGTGGCCAGCGGTCGCGACCGCCAGGTAGATGCTGAACATGCGCTCCGCGATATGGGCCAGCGGCAGGTAGGACACCCAGCGGACCCCGGGAGCCACCGCGCCGGTCGAGACCGCCGCCTCCACCTCGTAGAGCACGTTGCGGTGCGTGAGCAGGACACCCTTGGGGTTGCCGGTGGTGCCCGAGGTGTACAGCAAGGTCACCGGGTCTTCCGGCTGGACGGCCGCGACCCGGGCGTTGACATCGGCCGGGTCGGCCGCGAGGCGCTCCCTGCCCAGCGCGGCGAATGCGGCCCAGGTCAGGTACTGATCCCCGGCTGGGCACGCGGCCGGGTCCCTGACGACGATCTTCTCCAGGCCCGGCAGGCGGTCGAGGATCTGCTGCCAGCGCCCGAGTTCGGCGGCCCCGTCGAGCACCGCGATCCGGGCGTCGCAGTCCCCCGCCACGTAGGCGATCTGGTCCGCCGCCAGGGTGGCGTAGAAGGTGACGGGGATCCCGCCCGCGTGCATCGCAGCCAGGTCCGCGAGCACGTGCTCGGTGCGGTTGGGGAGCATGAGCGCCACCCGCTCGCCCTTGGCCAGTCCCAGGGCGGCGAAGCCGGCCGCCAGCTCCAGCGCCTGCTGCCGGACCTCCCCCCAGGTCAGGGTCTGCCAGCCGGTCCCGGCGCCGTCACCGGCCGCCTGGTCCGACAGGGCGGGCGCGCCGCCCGAGTTCTCCGCGGTCGCCCGCAGGTGATCGCAGACCGTCCGGCCGTCGATTTCCCGTTCGATCTCGGCCCGCCGCTGCAGAATCTCGGTCGTCACGGCATCCCTCCCTGTCGATCCCAAGACCCGGCAGGCCCAGAACTGGCACCGGCGCCATCCCGGTCCTGCAGGAATGCCACCACGTTGCGGTCCCGGCCGCAACCGTCCGGCGCGGGACTACCGTCGACCCATGGCCTCCGGAGCCGAGCACCTCGCCCCCGGGCTGCACGAGTACCTCATCAGCCACAGCACGGCCCCCGATGCCCTGCTGCGGGATCTGATCGCGGAGACCGCTGCCCGCTTCCCCGACCGCGCGCGCCTCCAGATCGGCCCGGAACAGGGCACGTTCATGACCATGCTGGCCGGACTGATGGGCGCCCGCCATGTAATCGAGGTCGGTACCTTCACCGGCTACTCGTCGATCTGCCTGGCCCGCGGGATGGCCGAGGGCGGCAGGCTCATCTGCTGCGACATCAGCGAGGAGTGGACGTCGCTGGCCCGCAACTACTGGCAGAAGGCGGGCCTCGCCGACCGGATCGACCTCCGCCTCGGCCCGGCGCTGGATACCCTGCGCGCGCTGCCTTCCGCGGCGGCGCTTGACCTCGCGTTCATCGACGCCGACAAGACCGGCTACGCCGCGTACTGGGAGGAGATCGTGCCGCGTACCCGCCCCGGCGGGGTGATCGTGGTGGATAACACCCTCCTGCACGGCCGCATCTTCCACGCCGAGCCCGATCCCGACGCCGTTGCGATCAGGCAGTTCAACGAGCATGTGCTCGCCGACGACCGGATCGTCCATGCCATGCTCCCGGTCGGAGACGGCCTGACCGTGGCCCGCCGGAAATGAGCCCTGCCGGGCGACCCAAGTTGGTCATCGGCGCCCGGCGCCGGGCCGCGTCCGCCACAATGACCGGATGGGTGCCGGTACCGACCCGGTCTATCTCCGGGTGCTGGAGGACTTGCGAACGCAGATCCGCGACGGCGTGCTGGAGCCGGGCGCGCGGGTCCCTTCCCGGAACGGGATCATTGCCCGCTATGGGGTCGGTGAGACCGCGGCCAAGCACGCGCTGCAGGTCCTGGCCACCGAGGGGCTGATCGAGGCCAGGGCCGGATCGGGATCCTACGTACGCCGGGTGCCCGCCGTCTCCCGTCTCGAGCACGACCGGCCGCACTTCCCCGGTTCCCCGTTCGGCCTGGTGGAAGAGCGCGCGGCCTTGGCCTGGGAGCACCAGACGCAGCGGGTGCGCCCGCCCCGGCAGGTCGCGCGCAGGCTGGGACTGGCCGAGAACCACCTGGTGAACCGGACCAGGTACCTGCTCACCGCTGACGGCAGCCCGGTCCAGCTGGCGACGAGCTACGAGCC
>DAITAE010000263.1:0-6686 GCA_036824445.1 Streptosporangiaceae bacterium
AGGCGACAAAGACTTTCCAGTACGCCACGCTGTTCTTCTTCGGCCTGAAGGAATTCCAGGGCTGCTTCGTGCCCATGTGGAACCGGCTCCCGGGCAAGAACAAGAACGTGGCCTGCATGTACCCGAACGACGCCGACGGCAATGCGTTCCGGGCGGCCTTCGAGCCACTTATCACGGACTCCGGCTACTCGCCGGTCGACGGCGGCGCCTACAACGACGGCGCCACCGACTTCACCTCGATGATTTCCAAGTTCAAGAACGCGAACGCCCAGTACTTCACCAACTGCCCGATCCCGCCGGACTTCAACACGTTCTGGAAGCAGGCCAACCAGCAGGGCTGGAAGCCGAGGCTCGCGACGGTGGCCAAGGTGCTGCTGTTCCCGGCCGACACGGTGGCGCTCGGGCCGCTGGTCAACAACATCGCGACCGACTCCTGGTGGGGCCCGTACATGCCCAACAAGTCCTCGCTGGACCCCAGCCTGAGCGCATCCCAGCTCAAGGACAACTTCCAGTCGCAGACGGGCAACCAGTGGGTGCAGTCGATCGGGTCCACGTACAGCCTGTTCGAGGTGGCCAAGGAGGCGTTCACCGCGGCCAGCGACCCGCACGACAAGGCGGCCGTCGCCCAGGCGATCCACAACGTGAATTACACCGGGATGTGCGGGACGCTCGACTTCACCCGAGGCCCGGCTCCGGGAGTCGCGATCATCAACCCGGTCGGTGTGCAGTGGAAGCAGAGTTCCGGCAAGTACCCGTTCGAGATGAAGGTCGTCGACAACTCGCTGAACAAGGGCGTGCCGATCGGAGCCAAGCTCGAGCCGACGAACGCGTAAGGCAATCCGGCCGTTCCGGCTGAACCCGGGCCCGCGGCCCCGGGAAGGGACCGGCAGCCGGTGGGGCCGACGGGGGCCGCGTGCCCTCTGTGGCGTTTAGGGCGAAGGAGACAAACCCGAGCACTGATCCGTGATGCACTGTGACCGTGCTGGCCGAACCGGGCCGCTACCGCGAAAGGTTCGGCAGCGCCTTGGGGGGCCGTTGAGGGCCGCCACCGGCCCCGAGGCTTTAGTGCGAAGGAGACACGATGGATCCTGACGAGGCGGCCGGAAGGCCGCTGCAAGAGCAGGGCATCGCACGGCGGTCCGTGCTGCGGGGGCTGGGCGCGGGCGCGCTCGCCAGCGGTGCGGGCGGCATCCTGGCCGCTTGCAGCTCAGGCATCAAGGGTTCGCAGACCGCTTCCTCCACCGGAACAATCACTCTCGGCTATATCAGCCCGTTCACCGGCCCGCTGGCCGGGTTCGCTTCGGGTGACAGGTTCGTCATCGACACAATCCGCGCTACCCCCGCCTACTCGAAGGGTTTCAAGGTCGGCGGCAGGACCTACCAGGTCAATATCGTCGTCGCCGACAGCCAGTCGGACCCGAACCGCGCCTCGCAGCTAGCCCGTCAGCTCGTACTCAACAACAAGGTCGACATGCTGCTGACGTCGTCCACCCCTGAGACCGTCAACCCGGTCGCGGTGGTGGGGCAGACCCAGGGCGTGCCGTGCTTAGCCACGAACGACCCCTGGGAGTCCTGGTACGGCGGCCTGGGCGGCAACCCGGCCACCCCGACCGCGTCGTTCCAGTACTGCACCGTGTTCTTCTTCGGCCTGAAGGAATTCCAGGGCTGCTTCGTGCCCATGTGGAACCGGCTCCCGGGCAAGAACAAGAACGTGGCCTGCATGTACCCGAACGACGCCGACGGCAATGCGTTCCGGGCGGCCTTCGAGCCACTTATCACGGACTCCGGCTACTCGCCGGTCGACGGCGGCGCCTACAACGACGGCGCCACCGACTTCACCTCGATGATTTCCAAGTTCAAGAACGCGAACGCCCAGTACTTCACCAACTGCCCGATCCCGCCGGACTTCAACACGTTCTGGAAGCAGGCCAACCAGCAGGGCTGGAAGCCGAGGCTCGCGACGGTGGCCAAGGTGCTGCTGTTCCCGGCCGACACGGTGGCGCTCGGGCCGCTGGTCAACAACATCGCGACCGACTCCTGGTGGGGCCCGTACATGCCCAACAAGTCCTCGCTGGACCCCAGCCTGAGCGCATCCCAGCTCAAGGACAACTTCCAGTCGCAGACGGGCAACCAGTGGGTCCAGGGGATCGGCTCCACTTACAGCCTGTTCGAGGTGGCCAGGGAAGTGTTTACCAGTGTCAGCGACCCACATGACAAGCCGGAGGTCGCCAGCGCGCTGCACAATGTGAACTACACCGGGATGTGCGGTCCGCTCAACTTCTCCGGCGGCCCGGCGCCAGGAGTCGCGATCATCAAGCCGGTCGGTGTCCAGTGGAAACAGGTTCCCGGCAAGTTCCCCTTCGAGATGAAGGTCGTCGACAACTCACTGAACACGGCCGTGCCGGTCCAGGCCGACCTCCAGGCGACGAATTGATGTCGCGTGACCATGCTGCTTGAACTGAACCGCGTCACCAAGAAGTTCGGCAGCGTGGTGGTGGCCGACCAGCTGTCGCTGGCCGTCGAGCAGGGCGACATCGTGGGCATCGTGGGACCGAACGGCGCCGGCAAGACCAGCCTTTTCGGCCTGATCGGCGGCGACCTCTCGGCGGACTCGGGTGAGATTTACTTCGACGGCCAGAATCTCGCCCGCCTGGACGCGTCCGCCCGGTGCCGTCTTGGCATCGGGCGGACGTACCAGGTACCACGGCCCTTCTCCGACATGACCGTGTTCGAGAACGTGCTCGTCGCCGTGCAGCAAGGCGGCGGGCTGCGCCGCCACGCCAGTTATACGGTGGCCGCCGAGGTACTGGAGCGGACCGGGCTGGCGCAGCAAGCCAACCACCCGGCGGAGCGCCTCGGGCTGCTTCAGCGCAAACGCCTCGAGCTGGCCCGGGCGCTGGCGACCCGGCCCCGGCTCCTGCTGCTCGACGAGGTGGCCGGCGGGCTGACCGACCCCGAAGTCGAGCAGCTGGTCACGATCGTGACGGGGATCCGTGCTGAGGGCGTCGCGGTGCTCTGGATCGAGCACGTGATGCGGGCGCTCACCGTCGCGGTGGAACGCATGATCTGCCTGGCCGGCGGCTCCTTCGTGGGCGACGGCCGGCCAGCCGAGGTGCTCGCCAACCCCGCCGTCCGTGAGGTGTTCCTCGGCACCGAGGTGACGACGTCGCTGACCGGCCAGGCCGGCCAGGCCAGCCCATCTGGCCCCGCGGCGCACGAGGCGGGCGGGGAGGGCGGATGACCAGCCCGGTGCGGACAGGCGAGCCGCTGCTGGAGGTGCGGGAGGTGACAGCGCATCATGGGCAGCTGCGTGCCCTCGACAACGTGAGCCTGAAGGTGATGCCAGGCGACGTCTACGCCATCATCGGCGCGAACGGGGCGGGCAAGTCCACCTTGATGCGCACCATCGCCGGCCTGCACCGGCCCACCACAGGATCGGTGCTGCTGGACGGCGTCGAGGTGACCGGGCAGCGCGCCGAGCGGCGGCTGGCCGCTGGGATCGCGATGGTGCCAGAGGGGCGCAGGCTCTTCCCCACCCTCAGCGTCGAGGAGAACCTGGAGGTGGGAACCGCCTACGCCCGCAAGGGGCCGTGGACGGTCGACCGGGTCTACGACCTGTTCGGCTGGATGCGCGGCAGGCGCCGGCAGAAGGCGGCGCAGCTGTCCGGAGGCGAGCAGCAGGCTGTGGCGATCGGGCGGGCGCTGGTGGCCAACCCCCGGGTGCTGCTGCTTGACGAGCTGTCGCTGGGTCTCGCGCCGGTGGTCGTCCGGCGCATCTACGCCCTGCTCCCCGAACTCCTGGCGGTCGGCGTCACGGTGCTGCTCGTCGAGCAGGACGTCAGCCAGGCGTTGCACGTCGCGACCCAGATTCACTGCCTGCTCGAAGGCAGGACCACGCTTGAGGGGAGCCCAGAAGGGTTGACGCCCGAGCGGATCGAAGGCGCTTACTTCGGCCTGGCCCGCCCGTCGGGTCCGGCAGACCAGGCTTCTTGACCAAAGGGGGACCCCCGCGTGACCTGGGTCAACACGATCATCCAGGGCCTGCTGCTCGGCGGGCTCTATGCGCTGTTCGCGTGCGGGCTGTCGCTGATGTTCGGTGTCATGAAGGTGATCAACCTCGCGCACGGTGACCTGGCGGTTGTGGCCGCCTACGTCGCCCTCGGCGTTATCGCCCTGATCAGCATCCCCGCCATCTGGTCGTTCGTGCTCGTGGTGCCGATCTTTGCGGTCGTCGGCTACGTGCTGCAGCGCACGCTGATCCAGTCCAGCCTGGACCGCGGGGCACTCACCACGCTGCTGGTCACCTTCGGGCTTTCCGTCGTGATCGAGAACGCGCTGCTCCAGTTCTTCTCCGCCGACAGCCACTCGCTCAGCATCGGCTCGCTCGTCACCGACTCGTTCAACCTCGGCCCGCATATCCAGATCGCGTATCTCTCGATGGGGATCTTCGTGGTGGCGGTCGTTGTCCTCTTGGGGCTGCAGTACTTCCTGTCCTCGTCCAAGCACGGCCGCCTGATCCGGGCCGTCGCCGACGACCGCGAGGCCGCGCAGCTCTCCGGCGCCGACTACCGGCACGTTTTCGGCATCGCGGCGGCGATCGCGTTCGCTACTGTGGCCCTCGCCGGGATTGCGTTCGGCATGTATTCGCAGTTCGATCCCACGATCGGTACCGATCAGCTGCTGCTGTTCGCGTTCGAGGCAGTGGTGATCGGCGGGCTCGGCTCGCTGTGGGGGACGCTGGCCGGCGGGATGATCCTCGGCGTGGTGCAGCAGATCGGCGCGCAGATCAACCCCCAGAACCAGATCCTCGCCGGCCAGCTGGTGTTCCTCGCGGTGCTGGTGTTTCTTCCCCAGGGCATCACCGGCCAGCGGAGGACTGCGTGAGCACCGTGCGCCAGCCGCTCGCCGCGTCTGCGGCCGCCCAGGCGGTGCGGGTTACCCGGTCTCGCCGGTCCACCTGGTGGCTGGGGCTGGCCGCGGTGGTGCTGGTGATCGTGCTGGCGTTCCTGCCCTATCTGGTGTTCTCGAGCACGACCAACCTGCTGGTGAACGTGTTCATCCTCATCACGATGGCGAGCATGTGGAATCTGCTGGCCGGGTACGCGGGCCTGGTCTCGGTCGGGCAGCAGGCGTTCGTCGGGCTGGGGGCGTACGGGATTCTCATCTTCGCGCAGCGCGGGGTGAACCCGTTCCTGAGCATCCCGCTGGTGGTGATCGCGACCGGGGTTATCGGCGTGCCGGTGTGGTGGCTGGTGTCCCGTCTGCGCACCGCGTACTTCGCGATCGCGACCTGGGTCATCGCGTCGGTCTGCTACCTGGTTATCGTCCGGTTCCCGTCGCTGGGCGGCGGCACCGGTACCGCTATCCCAGGTGTGCTGCTCACCATGGACAACAACCTGCGGCTGGCCTATACCTACTGGGCCGCGCTGGCAGTGGTGGTGGCGGCGATCGGCGGCATCTACATGATTCTCCGCAGCCGGGTCGGGCTCGTTCTCACAGCCGTGCGCGATGACGAGGTCGCCGCGCGCAGCGCCGGGGGGCGGGTCGGCAGGGTCCAGCGCTTCGTGTTCGTCGTTGCCGCCGCCGGCTGTGGCGGCGCTGGCGCTCTGCTGGCCATCAGCCAGCTCAACGTGGAGCCGACCGCGGCGTTCAGCGTCCTCTTCTCCGCGCAGATGATCTTCGCAACCATCATCGGCGGCATCGGCACGATCGAGGGCCCGATCCTCGGCGCGATCATCTTTTATGCCCTGCAGCAGTCGCTCGCCTCGCACGGAACCTGGTACTTCATCATCCTCGGGCTGGTCGCCATCGCGGTGGCCCTGTTCGCGCGGCGGGGCCTGTGGGGGCTGGTCGCCGACCGCCTGAACATCCGCGTCTTCCCGGTCGGGTACTGGCTATGGCCGGCGGGCGAGGGCCGGCGCAGGCGCTGGCTCCCAGGCCGCCGGCCCCGGGCCTGACGGACGCCGCCTGGCCGCCGCTCCCGGTGTGCCGCCGACTCCCAGCCCCTAACGACACCAAAGCCATGATCATGATGCAGGTGCGGCTGCGCATCGGGAAGAAGCCCAGGTTCTATCGCGTTTGTCCTGGTAGCAACAGAAATGAGGGAGGACGACAGTGGGCCTGTTTGGCTTTCACAAGACCACGATGGTGACCGCGGAGGAGGCACTGCCCGGCCGCTCGGCCACGATGCCGGTTCCCGACCATCACGAGGTGCTCGGCGGCCCGCTCCGGCCCCCCTACCCGGCCGGAACCGAGGTGGCCGAGTTCGCGCTCGGCTGTTTCTGGGGAGCCGAGAAGATGTTCTGGCAGATACCGGGGGTCGTCACCACGGCCGTGGGCTATGAGGGCGGGTTTACGCCCAACCCCACCTACGAGGAAGTCTGCAGCGGCCGGACCGGCCACGCCGAGTCCGTGCGGGTGGTGTTTGACCCGGCCAAGGTCTCCTATACCGACCTGCTGAAGGCGTTCTGGGAGTCGCACAACCCGACCCAGGGGATGCGCCAGGGCAACGACGTCGGCTCGCAGTATCGTTCGGTGATCTTCTACAACTCGCCTGCCCAGAAGGCCGCGGCGGAGGAATCCCGGACTGCCTACCAGAAGAAGCTGTCCGAGGCCGGGTACGGGGAGATCACCACCGAGATCGTGCCAGCTGGTGAGTTCTACTTCGCCGAGGATTACCACCAGCA
>DAITAE010000775.1:0-1948 GCA_036824445.1 Streptosporangiaceae bacterium
AGCCGTTCCCGGCCGGCCAGCGCGGCGATCTCGGGCATGCACAGCCCGGAGGCGTAGTTGGTGAGCCGGACGTACCGCCCGAGCTCGCGGGAGACGTCATCGAGCGCCGCCCGCATGAGCCGGAAGTTCTCCCGGGTCGCGTACGTGCCGGCGAATCCCTCGCGGGTGGCGCCCTCGGGCACGTAGTCGAGCAGCGACTGGCCGGTGGACCGGATCACCGCGATGACGTCCGCCCCCTCCCGGGCGGCGGCCTGCGCCTGCGGGATGTCCTCGTAGATGTCGCCGGTGGCGACGATCAGGTAGATCCACGGCCGGGGCGGGTCGGAGGTCTGGCGGATCACCGACTCCCGCCGGGCGCGCTGGGCGTCGATCGCCGCGAAGCCCCGTCCCAGGGCTGCCTGCGCGGCCGCCCGTGCCGCCGCGGCGTCGCGGCCCTCGGGCACCCGAAACTTCACCTTGCCGTCCGCGGCGTCCCTGGCGAGCGCCGGCAGGCCGGGGTAGCCCCCGGTCAGCAGCGCGTCCCAGGCCGGCAGCGCCACCCCATGCTCCAGACCGCTGGTCTCCCGCACCGCGTCCACCAGGCGGTTCACCCAGGGCATGCCGCCGTCGTCCGCGCCGTCCAGACCGGCCAGCCGCAAGACCGCTCGTTCCACCGACACCGTGGAGTGGCTGCGCGCCATGTCGACGATGGGCTGGCCCGCGATCCGCGCCAGGTCGCGCGCCGTGCGGACCACCTCGGGGTCGATCCCGAGCTTGGAGCTAGGTGCCGTCACGTCTCCTCCTTCCCGCGCCGTCCGCCGGGGGCGCCCTCGCTGACCCGTGCCTCGAAGAGTGCGCGGACTCGGGGCTCGGCGCGGACCAGGTCAAGCGCCAGCCGTGCGTGCCCCGGTACATACCCGTTGCCGATCAGCATCGTGACATCTGCCGCGACCCCCTCCGCCCCGAGCGCGGCGGCGGTGAACGAGGTCGCCATGGAAAAGAAGATCACCGTGCCGCCGTCGGCGGTGGCCAGTACCGCGCCGCCCTCGCACCCGGGTACGTCGACGCATACCACGGTCACCGCGGCCGGGCCGCCCGCGCCGTGCATGGCCCCCGCCAGCGCCAGCGGATCCCGCGCGTCCGTGATCACCACCTCGTCGGCCAGGCCGGCCGCGCGCAGCGTGGCGGCGTCGGCATCATCCGGCACTACGCCGATGACCCGGCCCGCCCCGGCCCGGCGGGCCGCCGCCGCGGACAGGCTGCCGCTCTTGCCTGCCGCGCCGAGAACCGCCACGACCGGCCCCGCGGCCCCCGGGCCAGCGGCCTGCGCGGCCTGGCGCACCACCCGGCTGGTCAGGGCCGGCGCCCCGCACACGTCCAGCACCGCGAGCGCGAGCGGGTCCGGCAGGTCGGCTGGGAGCACGGTGGCGATCGACCGGCCGAACAGGATCGCGTGCCCCTGGCACGGCACCTGCTCGGACCGGCCGTCCCAGTCGGCCAGGCCGTCGGTGATCACCAGTGGGGTGAGGCTGAGCGAGACCAGGGTGGCGATCCGGTCGCCCGGCGCCAGGCCCAGCGGGGACCCCGGCCCGGCGTCCTCCACCACTCCGGTGAGCATGCCGCCCGAGCCGGTCACCGGGTTCTGCATCTTGCCGCGCTCGGCCACGATCTGGCAGACCGCGGCCCGCATGTCCGTGGCGGCGCCGCCGGTGGCCTCGCGCAGCTGGCGGAAGGATGCCGCGTCGAGGTTGAGCCGCTCGACGCGCACGCGGACCTCGTCCGGCCACAGTTCCGGGCCCGCGTCCAGCCTCCACGCCGCCTGCGGCAGCACCCCCGCGGGTGCCAGCACACGGTGCAGGCCCAGCGGGGATCCAGGTCCCGGCCGGGTCACGTCCCCGCCCTTTCCAGCACGTTCGCCATCTCCGTCGTTTCGCAAATTCTTCCTGTGAGAGGCTACTGTCACACAAGC
>DAITAE010000264.1:0-4275 GCA_036824445.1 Streptosporangiaceae bacterium
CTCCAAGGACCGCTACTTCCAGGACGACGTGCTGCGCGAGGACAAGCTGGTCCCGCAGGGCGTCGAGGGCCAGGTGCCCTACCGCGGCCCGCTCTCGGCGGTTGCCGACCAGCTGGTCGGAGGGCTGCGGGCGGCCATGGGCTACTGCGGCGCGCGGACCATCGGCGAACTGCAAGAGGCGCGGTTCATCCAGATCACCGCCGCCGGCCTGACCGAGAGCCACCCGCACGACGTCCAGATGACCACCGAGGCGCCCAACTACTCCCGGCGGCTGACGTGACCGTCGAAATCGGCCGCGGAAAGAGCGGCCGCCGCGCCTACAACCTGGACGAGATCGGGATCGTGCCCTCCCGCCGCACCCGCGACCCGGAGGAGGTCTCGACCGCCTGGCAGATCGACGCCTACCGGTTCGAGCTGCCGCTGGTGGTCTCCCCGATGGACAGCGTGGTCTCGCCGGCCACCGCCGCCGCCATCGGCCACCTCGGCGGGCTGGCCGTGCTCGACCTGGAGGGCCTGTGGACCCGGTACCCCGACCCCGAGCCGCTCCTGGCCGAGGCCGCCGGGCTGGGCGAGGAGGCAGCGACCCGGCGGCTTCAGGAGATGTACTCCGAGCCGATCAAGGAAGACCTCATCGGGCGCCGGATCGAGGAGATCCGGGCGGCGGGCGTGACCACGGCGGCACGGCTCTCGCCGCAGCGCACCGTCCGCTATTACAAGACCGTCGTCGACGCGGGCGTGGACATCTTCGTCATCCGCGGCACCACCGTGTCCGCCGAGCACGTCTCCGGCCAGTCCGAGCCGCTCAACCTCAAGCAGTTCATCTACGAGCTGGACGTGCCGGTGATCGTGGGCGGCTGCGCCACCTACACCGCGGCGCTGCATCTGATGCGGACCGGCGCGGCCGGGGTCCTGGTCGGTTTCGGCGGCGGGTCGGGGCATACCACGGCAGCGGTGCTCGGGGTCGCGGTGCCGATGGCCACCGCCATCGCCGACGTGGCCGCCGCCCGGCGCGAGTACCTCGACGAGTCCGGTGGCCGGTACGTCCATGTGATCGCGGACGGGGGGATGACCCGCAGCGGCGATATCGCCAAGGCGCTCGCGTGCGGGTCGGACGCGGTGATGGTCGGCTCGCCGTTCGCCCGCGCCGAGCAAGCGCCCGGGCGGGGCTACCACTGGGGGAGCGAGTCGCATCACCCCGACCTCCCGCGCGGGGCGCGGGTGCAGGTCGGCACCATCGGCACGCTGGAGCAGATCCTGCACGGCCCCTCGACCGTCGCGGACGGCCAGCTAAACCTGGTCGGTGCGCTCAGGCGCACCATGGCCACCTCTGGTTACTCCGACCTCAAGGAGTTCCAGCGAGTGGAGGTGGTGGTCACCTCCAGCGCCCCACCGAAGCGCTGATCGGTGGGTGCTAGCGTTCCGCTTGTGAGGGCCGTGGGGGCGGAAACGGTCAGGCTGGATCCTGATTCCAGGTCGGCGGCGCTCGCCGCGCTCGCGAGGGCCGAGCTCCAGGTGCTGGTCGTGGGCGGCGGGGTCGTCGGTGCCGGGGTGGCGCTCGACGCCGCCACCCGCGGGCTGTCGGTCGGCCTGGTGGAGGCGCGCGACTTCGGCGCCGGCACGTCCTCCCGGTCAAGCAAGCTCATCCACGGCGGCCTGCGTTACCTGGAGCAGCTCAATTTCGGCCTGGTCAGGGAGGCGCTCGCCGAGCGTTCGCTGCTGCTCAGGGTGATCGCGCCGCACCTGGTCCGGCCGGTTCCCTTCCTGTTCCCGCTCACCCACCACCTCTGGGAGCGCCCCTACGTCGGCACCGGGGTGACCGCCTACGACGTGCTCGGCTTCTCGCTCGGCCACAGCAGGGGCCTGCCGGGCCACCGCCAGCTGTCACGGCGCGGCGCGCTCCGGCTCGCGCCCGGGCTCAAGCGCTCGGCGGTCACCGGTGGCGTCGCCTACTGGGACGCGCAGGTGGACGACGCCCGTTATGTGCTCACGCTGATCCGTACCGCGGCCGGCTACGGCGCGCAGGTGGCGTCCCGGGTCCAGGTGAGGGGGCTGCTGCGGGAGGGAGAACGGGTCACCGGGGTCCGGGCGGTGGACCTGGAGACCGGCAGCGAGATCAGCATCCGGGCCCAGCAGGTGGTCAACGCGACCGGCGTGTGGACCGATGAGATCCAGGCGATGGTGGGCGGGCGCGGCATGATCAACCTGCGCGTCTCCAAGGGCATCCACCTGATCGTGCCCAAGGACCGCGTTCATTCCTCGACCGGGATCATCGCGCGCACGCCGGACAGCGTGCTGTTCATCATCCCCTGGGGGCGGCACTGGATCATCGGCACCACCGACACCGACTGGGTGGGCAGCAAGTCGGAGCCCGCCGCCAGCCGGGCCGACATCGACTACCTCATCGGCCAGGCCAACCGGCTGCTCAAGACCCCGCTGACCCGGGATGACGTCGTCGGCGTGTACGCCGGGCTGAGGCCGCTGCTGGCCGGGGAGTCCGAGTCCACCTCCCGGCTGTCCCGCGAGCACGTGGTCGCCAACCCGGTACCCGGCCTGGTGCTGGTGGCGGGCGGCAAATACACGACGTACCGGCTGATGGCGCGGGACGCGGTGGACGCGGTGGTGCACGCGCTCGACTGGCGTGCGCCGCCGTCGTGCACCGACCAGGTGCCGCTGGCCGGGGCGGACGGGTACGTGGCGCTGTGGAACGCCCGGCACCGGCTGGCCGTGTCGTCGGGCCTGCACGTGGCCCGGATCGAGCACCTGCTGCGCCGGTACGGCTCGCTGACCCCGGAGGTGCTTTCCCTGGTGGCGGACGAGCCGGAGCTGGGCAGGCCGGTGACCGGCGCGGACGACTACCTGCGGGCGGAGATCGTTTATGCCGCGTCCCATGAGGGGGCCCGCCACCTCGACGATGTGCTCGGCCGCCGCACGCACATCGCGGTCGAGACGCCCGACCGCGGGATGGCGGCGCTGGCGGAGATCGCCGGCCTGATCGCCAAGCCGCTGCGGTGGGACACGCGTCAGGCGGCCAGGGAGGTGGGGCATTACCAGGCGGGGATCGCCGCCGAGCGGGCCTCGCAGGAGGCCGGGACCGACGCCGACGCCAACGCGATCAGGGAGGCCGTGCCGGACATCGTGCCGGTGCTGAGCGCCGGCGAGGCCGGCGGCAACGGCGCGGCCAGCGCGGGCGCGCGGGGGAGACGCTCCTGGAGGGGCACCGGTGGCAAGGGCGGCGTGGCCGACGGGATAAGGGGCCGCAGCCACTAGACTGCGCCCATGTCCGCGCCACGCGTGTTCTCCGGCATCCAGCCGACCGCCGACTCCTTCCATCTCGGCAACTACCTCGGTGCCGTGCGGCAGTGGGTGGAGTTGCAGGAGTCCCACGACGCCGTGTACTGCGTGGTGGACCTGCACGCGATCACGCTGCCGCAGGACCCGGCGAAGCTCCGGCGCCGGACCCGGATCGCGGCCGCGCAGCTGTTCGGGGCCGGGCTGGACCCGGACCGCAGCATCGTGTTCGTCCAGAGCCACGTGCCCGAGCACACCGAACTCACCTGGGTGCTCAGCTGCCTGACCGGGTTCGGTGAGGCCAGCCGGATGACACAGTTCAAGGACAAGGCGGCCCGTGGCGGCGCCACGCAGGCGAGCGTGGGCCTGTTCAGCTACCCGGTGCTCCAGGCCGCCGACATCCTGCTCTACCAGACCGACCAGGTCCCCGTCGGCGAGGACCAGCGCCAGCATCTGGAGCTGAGCCGGGACCTGGCGACCCGCTTCAACCACCGGTACGGGCCGACCTTCACCGTGCCGTCCGCCTACATCCTCGCCGGGGTCGCGAAGATCACCGACCTGCAGGAACCCGCTGCCAAGATGAGCAAGTCGTCGTCGTCCCCGCTGGGGATCGTCGACGTCCTGGACGAGCCGGACGTGATCCGCCGTAAGATCGCGCGCGCGGTCACCGACACCGGCTCGGGCATCGAAGTCGACGAAACGAATAAACCGGGCATCACGAACCTGCTACGGATCTACTCGGCGCTGGCCGGTGAAACCGTTGCCGACCTGGAATCCCGCTACGCCGGCGTGGGCTACGGGCAGTTCAAGAAGGAGCTGGCCGAGGTCGTTGTCGGCGCCCTGGCCCCGATCCGGGAACGGACCGAGAAGATCCTGGCGGACGAGGCCGCCCTGGACCGCCTGCTGGCGCACGGGGCCACCCGGGCCCAGGACCGTGCCCGCCCCACGATGGAGACGGTCATGGACCGGGTGGGCTTCCTGCCCGGC
>DAITAE010000264.1:4375-6676 GCA_036824445.1 Streptosporangiaceae bacterium
GCCCGGCGCCGCCGCCCGCCGATGATCATGATCGCCGTGCTGATGAGCGCGGCGATCACCAGCGCAGCCAGGCCGACCGTCAGCGGGACGCCCGGGAGACCGGAGCCGGCGGCCCGTGCCGGGCGCTGTTCGGGCAGGACGGGCCGGTGGTGCCGGGCCACGACCGCGGGCAGCGGCTGGACCAGATGCCCAATGGGCCTGACCTTTCTGTCCATGGCGAAGCCCCAGTTCAGCAGGCGGGAAGCGTAGGTCATCTCGGCCAGCGGTGTGCAGTGGAGGATCGTCACCACCAGCGTGGTGTGTCCCCGCCGGGCCCAGCCGATGAACGTCGCCTTGGCCGGGGTGGTCCAGCCGATCTTGCCACCGAGGTCCCCCCGGAACGTGGTCAGCATCGTGTTCTGGCTGTAAAGGGTGACCATGCGGTGGCGGTGATGCCGGGTGCGGTGCGGCCGGAGCGGGAAACGGAACGTCAGCAGCCGCTCGTCGTGCATGAACGCGGGTATGGCCAGCGCCCGCCGGGCGAACAGCGCCTCGTCGTACGCGGAGACATGCTGGCCTCGGGCGTCGAGCCCGTTCGGCGTCACGGCCACCGTGTCGTCCGCGCGCAGGTGGCGTGCCTCCGCGTTGATCATCGCCATGCCCCTGGCGTAAGACCCGGTCGCCTGCGCGAGGGCGATCGCCGCGTCGTTTGCGGAAATCATCAGCAGCGCCTTGAACAGATCGGAGACCCGGTAGCGGTCGCCGGCGATCAGCCCGACCTTGCTCGGCTCGACGGCGGCGGCCCGGCGCGATGCGATCACGGTGGCGTTCGGCTTGAGCGCCTTCATCAAGGTGATGGCGGTGAGCACCTTCAGCGTGCTGGCGGGCCGGTAAAGGCCGTGCGGGTCCTTGGCGGCCAGCACCTGGCCGGTGCCCGCGTCGGCGATGACGTACGCGGAGGCCCGTACGTGGGGGAGCCGCCGCCCGCCGCGGGCCGGATAGTTCACGATCACTCCCCGCCCGGCCAGCTGCCGCCCGCCGAGCGGTGCCAGCCGCGGGTTGCTGCGGGTCGCCGGCCGCGGGCCGGCAGCACGGTGGTGCGTGGTGGTGCCCGCGTGAACGGCGGCTGTCGAGCCCGTATGCCGGTTGGCGGTTGTGCCCGCGTCCTGTGCTCCCTGGCCCGGATTCCCGCTATGCCCCGCCTGTGCGGAGGCCAGCGCGGCGGGGCGGGCATGCGCGGCGGGGCCGGCCAGTGGCCCCGGGCGGGCCGGTGGTCCCGCGTTGGCCCGCGCGATCGGCCCGGCCAGCACGGCCGCCGCCGTGATGGCGAGGCACAGGGCGGCGGCGGGCGTTCGCGTCAGCCGCCGCGGGCGAATCTCCCGCCGCCGGGCCGGCGCGTCCGGCGCCGCTCGGCCGCTGGGAGGCCACGGGTCAGCTCCGCCCTTGCGCGTCCGCAGACCGGCCAGCCGGGCCTGCCCAGCCCGGCCCGGCCTGCATCCGCGCCCGTGGTCAATCACAGCGAGTAGTTAATCACCCGTAGCTCGTAGGTGGCCCGGCGGTTTCCCCCAACACCAGTTGTCGGTTTTCTACCCCGTCGATGAGGCCACGCCACGCCAGCCCGGCAGATCGCCTGTGCCATCGGCCCGTGGCTCGCTCCCGGCCCGGGCAGCCCCGCCGCGCCTCCCCGTGCCCACGCCACATCCAGTGCCCCGTGGCCCCGGGCCACCTGCTCAAAGGCGTCTCATGCCGGCCACTAGTCTTGACATATGGGACGTGAGTCGGAGTCCGGGCTGCCGCTGGAGTCGGTGTACGGGCCCGGCGACCCGCCCGGATTCGACCCAGCGGTGAAGCTGGGCGAGCCCGGCCGGTACCCGTTCACCCGCGGCATCCATCCCGGCATGTACACGGAGCGGCCGTGGACGATCCGGCAGTACGCCGGGTTCGCGACCGCCCAGGCCTCCAACAGGCGCTACCAGCAGCTGATCGCGGCCGGAACGACGGGGCTCTCGGTTGCCTTCGACCTGCCGACCCAGATGGGCTACGACTCCGACGCGCCGATCGCGCACGGCGAGGTCGGCAAGGTCGGCGTGGCGATCGACTCGATCGAGGACATGCGGACGCTGCTGCACGAGATCCCGCTGGCCACGGTGTCCACGTCGATGACGATCAATGCCCCCGCGGCGGTACTGCTGCTCCTGTACCAACTGGTCGCGGAGGAGCAGGGGGTCGCCGCCAGCGCGCTCACCGGCACCATCCAGAACGACATACTCAAGGAGTACATCGCCCGCGGCACCTACATCTACCCGCCGCAGCCCTCGCTGC
>DAITAE010000265.1:0-6676 GCA_036824445.1 Streptosporangiaceae bacterium
CCCATGAGGGCAAAGATCTGCACTGTTCATGGGTTGGTCCGGCACCTCCGCGCCACACTTAGGCGCGGCGGGTCAACGTGCCCGTGGGGTTTCCGCCGCCGGGCCGCAGGAACGTGAAGGCGGCCGTGCCGGCGGGCCCGGAGACCAGCGTGATGACGCCATAGGGACAGTTCTTCCGCCCGCTGCTGATGGTCTGGTCCAGGGTGAGCCTGTCCCTCGCGACGGAGACGATGTCCAGCCTGCCCGAGCAGCCCAGGCCGGGGTAGGCGATGGTGCCCTTGGCCGAGTCGGCCGGGAGCGATATCCGCACGCTCGCCGTCAGCACGGGGCTGGTCTGGTGAACCGCACCGGACCAGTTGCCCGCAAGCACGGCCGGAGCACTGGCCGAAGGCAGGGGCCGGGGCAGCGTGGTGGCGTGCGCTGGAGGGCTGGCCGTCGCGAGGGCGCTCGGCTGGGTGGCCGGCCCTCGGTGCGGGCGGGAGATGAACACCACCGCCGCCACGATCGCGAGCACGCATACCGCAAAGGCCACGGCCCACAGCACGGCGCCGGAACGGGACCTGATCGCTGCTGGCTGCCGGTCGGGCGGGCTGGGTTCGGGCAGCCTGGCGGCCGCCCTGGCGCGCCTGCTCCCCTCGGCTAGCAGGCCGGATGAGAGATCGCGCTGGCCGAGGAGCTGGATCAGCACGGCCCGGGCCACCGGCCTGCTGCCCGCGTCGGGCACCAGGCACGCTGCCAGGACCTCGCGCAGGTCGTCGGCGAGTGCCGCAAGATCCTGGGGCCCCGTCGGCCGCCGGCCCACGGCGGCGAACATGACGGTGTTCGCCCAGGCCCGTACGTCCGCCGCAGGGGTCGCCGCGCCGTAGGGCGGGGTGATACCAAAATGCGTCACCCGCGGTCCGTCCGGGCCGAGCACCACGTGATCCGGGCCGAGCTCCCCGTGGACCAGCCCGGTCTGATGGATCGCCATCAGACCGGTCGCGGTGCCGATCGCGAACGCCTCCAGGCCGGGCTGCGGCAGCGGCCCAGCGCTCCCGACGGCCTCGGTGAGGGTAGGGCCAGGCACGTACTCGGCCACGAGGTAGGCGCCGCCGCCCTCGATGCCCGCGTCCAGGATTCTGGCCACGCAGAACGGGGCTACCCGGCGGGCCACGCGTGCTTCCGCGGTGAACCGGTCCCTGGCGGCCGCGTCCGCCACCCGGTCGCTGCCCAGCAGCGTGACGAGCACGGTATCGCCGTCGACCATCTTGGCCGTGAACACCCGCAGCGTGCTTCCGTCCACCCCGGTCCGGCTGCCCATACGGCCCGTGAGCCGGTAGCGGCCCACCCGCCGAGGATCGTCGGCCTGCAACGGCATGACGTTGGGCATGCTGCGCCTTCCCGGTCCTGTGGGACAGCTGGTTCAGGCTTGCCGGATGCGCCGTTCGTACCATACGCACTTTTCGCTGGTTAACAGCGGCCATCGGGGGAACTTGGAGTACGGGTACGTCGCCGGTAACCCCTGCATGCCGGTCATCGCCGGGGGAACTGGCCGGGCCGCGACACGGGTGTTGCGACCCTACGTGTGCCCGGCGGCCAGACGTGACAGAATTCCCCGCCGGATTCGGGCACAACTGCGGGGTTCTGAGCGTTACACCGAGGCGCATGAAGATGAGGGGGTGCAGGACCCAGATGGCCACCGACTATGACAGCCCGCGCAAGACAGACGAGGAAATCACCGAGGACAGCCTGCAGGAGCTGCAGGCCCGGCGGATGGACAAGTCCTCCAGCACGATCGACGTCGACCCCGATGACGTTGCCGAGTCGCTGGAGCTGCCCGGCGCCGACCTCTCCAACGAGGAACTGTCGTTCCGCGTGATTCCTCGTCAAGCTGATGAGTTCACCTGTTCGCGCTGCTTCCTTGTGCACCATCGCAGCCAGCTGGCGGAGGACAGAAACGGCAAGCTCGTCTGCCGGGAGTGCGCGGCCTGATCGGGCGGGGGGCGGAATGACACGATTCCGTCCCGCCTGGTCCGGTCACGATGCGGTTCGTCCGCGCCCTCAGTCAGGTATTTCCCCCGGCGCACCTCGCCCCCCCGGGCCATCCCTCTTCACCCCTGATCCCTGACCCGCTCGCCACATGCGCGCCCGACCGCTCGTCCCGTGCCCCGTAAGCTCGACGCAGCACGCCATGGCCGGAACGCCCACGTAAGGAACAGATGGAATCGACCACGCTCGGCCGCGGCGGCCCGGTGGTCTCCCGGATGGGCCTCGGGATGATGGGGATGTCCGGAATCTACGGGCCCGCCGACGACGCCGAGAGCATCGCCACCATTCGCGCCGCCATCGACGCCGGGATCACCCTGCTGGACACCGGCGACTTCTACGGCATGGGCCACAACGAGATGCTGCTGGGCAGCGCGCTGCGAGAGGTGCCGAGGGACAGCGTGTTCGTCCAGGTCAAGTTCGGGGCGCAGCGGGATCCGGCGGGCGGATTTGTCGGCCACGACGCGAGCCCTGCCGCCGTGAAGACCTCGCTGGCCTACTCGCTGCGGCGGCTCGGCACGGACTACGTAGACCTCTACCAGCCCGCCCGGCTCGACCCAAACGTGCCCATCGAGGACACCGTCGGCGCCATAGCGGAGATGATCACGGCCGGGTACGTCCGTTATGCCGGACTGTCGGAGATGGGGGCCGAGACCATCCGCCGGGCGCAGGCGGTTCACCCGATCGCCGCCCTTCAGATCGAGTACTCGCTGATGAGCCGGGGCATCGAAGGTTCGCTGCTGCCGTTCGTCCGCGAGCAGGGGATCGCGGTCACGGCCTACGGCGTGCTGTCCCGCGGCCTGCTCAGCCCGGCGACTGCGCGGCTCGCTGGCCCGGCCGACCCACGCATCCGCTTCCCCCGGCTCCGTGAGCAGAATCTGGCGCAGAACCTCGGCCTGGTCGCCGCCCTGGAGCAGATCGCCGCGGAACGAGGGGCTACCGCCGCGCAACTGGCCATCGCCTGGGTCCTCACACGCGGCAGCGACATCATCCCGCTCATTGGCACCAAACGCCGGGACCGCCTCGCCGAGGCACTCGGGGCGCTCGAACTGACCCTCACAGCCGACGAACTTGCCGCGATCGAAACGGCGGTGCCCGCCAGCGCGGTCGCGGGGGACCGGTACGACGAGCACGGGATGGCCATCCTGGACAGCGAGCCGTCGGCCGCGGGTACATAGCCGGCAGGGCCTGGCCTGCGTGCCGCGCCGCGGCGGGCGGGTACGCACCGCATCGACGGCCGTGGCGGGCCCGCCGCGAGAGCCGCTCAGGCGCCTAGGTAGGTGGCCGCGAGGTCGCTGAGCCGCGTATGTGCGCCGTCCATCGCGGGCGCCCGCGGCAGGTACTGCTTCGCCAGCTTCGCCACGCTGGTGTAGTTCGGGTCGCAGACGTTGGCCAGCGGAGACTCGACGACCTGCGTGATCAGCTGATAGGCATCGAGTGGGTCGAGCCCGTAGTCGGCGGCGAGCCACTGCACCAGGTCGAGCTGGGCGATCCGGAACGCATCCTCCAGCGGGCGCGCGGACCCCGCCGACATGATGTGCGTGGCCGACTCCAGCCGGGGCCAGGCGCATGGCACGCCCTTGACCAGGTCGACCGCGAGGACGGTGTTCATGGCGGTTTCCACCGCCACCCCGCAGGTCTCGCCCTCGCCCTGGCGTGCGTGGCCGTCGCCGAGCGAGAACAGCGCGCCCTCCACGTTGACCCCCAGGTAGCAGGTGACCCCCGCCCGCATCTCCGGCGAGTCCATGTTGCCGCCGAAGGCGTCGGGCACCAGGGCGCTGCGCACCTCCAGGTTGGCCGGTGCGACCCCGACCGTGCCGTGCATGGGGTTCATCGGCAGGTCCACCGTGTAGTCACCGCGCCGGGCGGTGAACCGGCAGGTGCTCTGTGCCCGGTCGAAGTGCCACATCCACACCAGTTCCGGCAGCGGCTCGTGCAGCAGCGCGGTCGTGTGGGTGGCCGACAGCGCGCCGAACAGCGGCACGGTGGTGGACGCGCCCCAGTCCCTGGCGGGCTCGATCGAGACGAAGTGCACGGCCAGGGTGTCGCCCGGCTCCGCCCCTTCGATGTAGAACGGGCCCGTCTGCGGGTTGAGATAGGGGAACTCGCATACCTGCGAGACCAGGTCGTTCTCCCCGCGCACCCGGCCGGCGAAGCAGTCCTCGGTGAACACCTCCAGGATCGCGGGCGGCGTGACGCGGACGGCCGGCGCCGCGCCGCCGAAGGTCCAGGCGTACTCCTCGGGCCCGGGCCGGAAGGTAACGACCTGGGCGTCGCTCATGCGTCGTACTCTTCCTGCGGGTCCAGGTGCACGAGCCCGACCTCGACGACCCGGCGCGGGTGGCGCCGGTACAGGTAGATCAGGTAGATGACGCCGATGATCATGAATCCCGCCACGCCCGGGCCCATATAGGAGTACGGCGACGGCAGCGGGCTGATGAACGAGAACACGTCAATGCCCGCGGCGGTGAGCCAGGCGGGTACGAAGACGGCGATGCCGAGCACCGGGATGATCAGGTGCAGCAGCGGGTTGAAGCCGCTGCCGCGGCGGGCGAAGAAGCCGATGCAGGCGGCGTTCATCAGGATGTAGACGGCGACAATGACGATGACCAGGGCGGTCGCGACCATGATGAACGCGGTGACCGGGTCATAGCTGAGGCCCAGCCCCAGCATCACGGCGACGGTGATGACGAAGGCAGTGAGGATCGCCGCGACCGGGGACCGGTGCGTCGGGTGCACCCGCGCCAGGAAGTGCGGGAAGGCGTTGATCCGCCCCATCGCGTAGGCCGTCCTGGTGGAGACGTTCACGCCCGCGTTCGCGTTGGCGATGGTGGAGTTGACGATGGCCAGGAACACGAAGAGCCAGAAGATGCCGTACAGCGAACGGGCCATGCCCTCCCACGACGCGGCCCCGGTGCCGGTGGTGAAGTTGTGGAACTGCGCGGGCCCGAACGCGACGTCCACGGCGTAGGTGGTGAACACGTATAGCGCGCCGATAGACAGGGTGGCGATGAGGATGGCGCGCGGGATCAGCCGCCGCGGGTCCTTGGTCTCCTCGGCCAGCGGGGCAGCCCCCTCGAACCCGCCGAACGCGAGGATCGTGTACACCGAACCGGCGATCACCCCGGTGAGGCCGTGGAACCCTGCCGGGGTGTACTTCGTGGTGAAAACGCTGGCGGTGTTGGCGCTCCCGGCGTGCACGATGAAGAAGACGGCCAGCACGAGGAAGACCCCGACCTCGAAGATGCCGAGGATGGTGCCGAGCCGCGCCGACGTGCGGATGCCGTAATACCCCGCCGCCAGCACGATCAGCGCGCCGAGCAGTGCCCAGGGCCACCACAGGTCCGCCGGGTATCCGCTGATCTCGGCGTTCAGGGTAGCGGCCGTGGTGAAGCCGAGCTGGAGCAGCACCAATGGCGGGATCAAGAATCCGACCAGCACGTATCCCCACGCCACCAGGAAGCCGATGGACGGGTGCAGGCCGCGGGCCGCGTAGGTGGCCACCGATCCCGCAGCCGGCATCTCGCGCGCCAGCTGGCCGATGCTCACCGCGCAGAACAGGCACGCGACCAGGGCGAAGACAACCGAGAGCGGCAGGGAGCCGCCCGCGAAGGCCACTCCAGCCGGGATCGACGCGGCGATCGCCGCACCGGGGGCCATGTCGGTGATGCTCTGGAACGTCACTTCGCGAAGGCCGATGGCGTTCCGCCGCAGGCCCGCCGTGGTTTCTCTGGCTGTCTCGGTCGTCATCGACGTCCTCCAAGGCCGCAGCCGATCGATGCCCGGATGTTCTCACGGACGACATAGGTCACACCAGGCCATATCTCACTGGCATCCGTTCCGTGTCCCAGCCGTGACAATGCGGCCGTCGGCGTTGCCGTCTGGCGGCAGAATCGGCTCATGCGCACAGACCGGCCCGACCCGCCCGAGCCCGACGGTCCCACGCACCGCGGCGCGTTCGATGATCTGCGGGAGCGGCTCGCGCGGTTACCGCCCGGCCACCCCTCGTCCATGAGGTATGGGGACCGGATGGAGGAGCCAGAGCGACCCGGTCGGCGGGGCGGAGCTGACGGTCGCGCGGAAACTGAGGGCGGCGCGGATGTTGAGAGCGATGCGGAAGCTGGCGACCGCACGGAAGCTGATGACCGTGCGGAAACTGAAGAGCACGCGGAAGCTGACCAGACAGGAGAAGGCGGCGACGGCGGGGAGTCTCACGAACCCGGAAAGGCTGACGAACGCGGAGAGCCTGGCGAACCCGGGGAGGCTCACGAACCCGGGGAGGCTGACGACCGCGGGGAGGCTGATGAGTCAGAGAGGGCTGGCGAACCCGGGGAGGCTAACGAGCCGGAGGGGGATGACGGGCCCGGCCGGCCCGGGATGCGTGGGTCTCATCGGCCCGGCGGGCGGCGGGCAGGCCGGCGATTGGACGGCGGGCTAGCCCGTGCCGGGCCGGAGGAGTACGGTCCGCCTGCGCCCTACCGGCCGTGGTTCACGGGTGAGCCGCCCCAGCCGTGGTTCAGCTCTGATCCTCGTGACCGTTCCGGCTGAACGCGGCGGGATCCAGCCCCTGGTGGGGCAGTGAGACGTCGGCCGTGACGTCGGCAGCCAGCCTGACCCGGTCGCCGTCGCGCAGGCGCGCCTCGGTGCCGGG
>DAITAE010000776.1:0-1939 GCA_036824445.1 Streptosporangiaceae bacterium
GGGAGCGGGCGCAGCCGCTGCGAGACGAACGCGTTGGCCACCACTGCCCGCACGATGCCAGCGACTGGCCCGAACACGTGGCCTGGCGTACCGCCGCCGTTGAGCACGAGGGTCCCCTTCGGGGTGAGCGCTCCGCGCAGCCGGGTGAGCGGGAGGCTGCTCACGTTGTCGAGGATCACGTCGTACTTCGCCTGTCCGCCGGCGAAGTCCTCCCTCGTATAGTCGATGACGCGCGCGGCGCCGATCGAGTGCACCAGCTCGACGTTGCGCGTACTGCACACCCCGGTCACTTCGGCGCCGAGCGCGGCTGCGATCTGGACGGCGTACGTGCCCACCCCGCCGCCGGCCCCGTTGACGAGCACCTGCTGGCCGGCCTTCACCTCGCCCACGTCGCGGATCCCGCGCAGGGCCGTCGTCGCCGCTATCGGCACCGCGGCCGCCTGCTCGAAACTAATGGCCGCCGGCTTGGGCACCACCAGGTCCGCCGCGGCGCACGCGTACTCCGCGAACGCGCCCCGGCAAAAGCCGAGCACCTCGTCGCCGCTCCGCAGCTGGCGCACGTTCGTGCCGACCGCCTCCACCACGCCCGCCGCGTCGATCCCGGCCACCCGGGCCTTCGGCCTGGTCAGCCCCACACCCATCAGCCGCGCGATCAGCGGGTCTCCTCGCAGGATGTGCCAGTCGGCCGGGTTGAGCGCGGCGGCGTGCACCCGGACCAGCACGTCGCCGGCCCCGACCTCGGGCATGCCGGTCTGGGCCAGCCGCAGGACATCCGGCGGGCCAAACCTGTCCTGGACGAGAGCCTTCACCGGGTCCTGCCTCTTGCTGCAACGCCATGCCGTGGTGATCGATACTAGACCGCCCTGCTGGCTGTGCCCGTGAACGACCTCGCCGAGGTCCTCGCCCGGTAGACCCTCCGTCCCGGTCGCGCGTCAGCTCGGGGCGTGAAGCCACGGATCCCGGAGGTCGAAGAAGACGGGTTCGCCGATGGTGAGCGCGTCCATCTCCTTCATCATCTCCTGCATCTGCGGCGGCGGTTCCTTCTGTTCACCTGCACGAGCCGCCTCCTCGGAGGTGAAGTAGATCGCCATCGTCCAGGCGCCGCCGTCGTGACCCACCGTGACGGTGCCGAGGATCTCGGGCCGGAAGTCCCGCCAGTCGGTTGGGTCACTGGCCATCAGCTCGCGCGCTCGGTCCGGATCGCTCATGCGGCCCTGCATGACCTGCACGAAGCCGGCCTGCGCGGGGTCACCGGGAGTGTCGACCTCGACCGACGTGCTGTCGTGGAACACCGGCTCGTCGGTGAACAGCGTGGCCGTCTGCTGCCACCACGCTGTCTGCTCCGGCCGGTCACTGTTCTGCCGCGCCGCCTCGTCCGACTCGAAACGTGCCAGGGCGATCAGCCTTCCGTCGTCAGTAACCCCCGATGTGCTGCCAAGCCACCCCACGCCTCCCGGGGCCACCTCCGCGACCCATCTGTCGAGCTGCGCGCGCACCTGCGCGGCGCCGGACACATGGCCCTGGATCACCTGCACAAACATGTTGACCTCCCTTTTGCCCCTCCCCCGGCGGATGCCGATCGGTCGCTTCGACGCTACTCCCTGCAGCGCGCTGTCAGCCCGTCAGGTGCGCACGACCTGGTAAAGGGCGGGATGCGGCCGCCAGCCGGCCAGGCCTGCGGCTGTTTCCAGGAAACCGGGACTCTGGATTGCCGCCTGAAAGTCTTGGGCGGTCTGCCAGTGGGCGACGTTCACGAACAGGAATTCCGCACCTGGCGTGACCGCCTGGTGCAGCGCGGTGTCCACGTAGCCGGGCTGCGTGGCCAGGTAGTCCCGCGTCTTCTCCCAGGCGGCGATGAACTGCTCGGCCTCCTCACCGGGAACCTCGAATGCGTTGATCAATACCAGCGGCTCGGTCATGATCCTCCCCGATCTCTTTT
>DAITAE010000266.1:0-3257 GCA_036824445.1 Streptosporangiaceae bacterium
CCGAATTAACCTTTAGCAAATCTTTAACCCTTAGTACACATCAAGGGTGATGACACCCCAGCCGGCTCCGGTTACAGTCCCGAATAGGCTGCCGGACAGTCCCAGCAAGGCTTGATGATCCTGGCGGTCGCACGGGGGCAGGGGAGAAGAATCGTGGCCGAGCCGACACGTCGCGAACCGCTCAAGACAACGGGACCGGCCCTGCTCTCGCCGGCTGATCGCGCAGTTTCCCCACTACAACGGCTATCCCAGACGACAACCGCCCACTGCAGCCCCAAAGACCTTTCACGAGGCTCCCCCGCAGCGGACAGGACAACTGATGGTCAACTCCCCAGGTGATAAGCAGCAGTCTCATCCAGGCGACGATGAATTGGGGCCGGTCGATTTCCTCGCGATTGAATTTCCCAACTCGCGCATTACCGCACCGGGTTTTGAGCGGTTGCTTTCCCTGACCGACCAGGGCGTTGTCGGCATCTTGGATCTGGAATTCATCGCCAAGGATTCCGCGGGCAACGCCCGCAAGATCGACGTCAGCGAGCTCCCCAATCCCGATGCGGTCGACCTGGGCGCCTGGGCGGGCGCGTCGTCGGGCATGCTCGATGACAGCGATGTCGGCGAGATCGCCGCGGCGATCTCGCCCGGCAGTGCAGCGGCTGTCATCGTCTGCGAGAACCGGTGGGTCCTTGGCCTCCTGGACACCTGGCGGCGCGATGGCGCCCGCCTCATCGCCGACGGCGGGATATCGCCCAGCAACGTGGTCGCGTGATCACGCTGGTGCGCGGGACCGGATGTCAGGATTCGAGCGGGTCGCGGATCAGGGGGCAGGTCATGCAGTGGCCACCGCCGCGGCCGCGGCCTAGCTCGGCGCCGACGATGGTGATGACCTCGATCCCGTTCTTGCGGAGCAGGGTGTTGGTGTAGGTGTTGCGGTCGTAGGCGATCACGACCCCTGGTTCGAGAGCGACCAGGTTGTTGCCGCTGTCCCATTGCTGACGGTCGGTCGCATAGACGTCTCCGCCGGTTTCGACGGTCCGGAGCTCGCCCAGGCCCAGGGCTTGGGCGACGACCTCGAGGAAAGGTCGCTGCTCGTCGGTGACGTCCACACCTGCTCCGGTGTCGCTGGGGCGCAGCGAGAAGGTGTGGATGTTGTTGACGATGTCGGGGTAGATCGTGGCGCAGTCACGGTCGGCGAAGGTGAACACGGTGTCGAGGTGCATCGCGGCCCGCAGCTTGGGCATGCCGGCCACGATGACCCGCTCGGCCGCGCCGGCCTCAAACAATGCGGCGGCGACCTGGCTGATGGCCTGCCGGGAACTGCGCTCGCTCATGCCGATGAGCACGACCCCGTTGCCGGCCGGCATCACGTCTCCGCCCTCGAGTGTGGCCAGTCCCCAGTCCAGTTCCGGGTCGCCCCACCAGACGTTGATGCCGGCATCCGCGAAGTCGGGGTGGAAGGTGTAGACGGCCTTCATCAGCAGGGTCTCGTCGTGGCGTGCGGGCCAGTAGAGAGGGTTGAGCGTCACGCCGCCGTATATCCAGCAGGTGGTGTCGCGCGTGTACAGGGTGTTCGGCAGCGGCGGCATGAGGTACTCCCGCACGCCGGTCTTCTCGCGGGCGAGCGCGATGTAGGCGGGACGGAAGTCGTCGGGCAGGTCGGCCGTGGACAGCCCGCCGATCAGGTATCTGGCCAGCGCACGGGGCTCCAGGCCGTCCAGGAACGCTCGCGTCTCGCTGACCAGGCCGAGTCCCACCTCATTGGCGATGATCTTCCGGTCCAGGAGCCACGCCTTGGCTTCGGGATTGGCGAGTATGTCGGTCAGGAGATTGTGCAGCTCGACGACCTCCACCCCGCGTTCGCGCATCTTGGTGACGAAGTCGAAATGGTCCCGCTGGGCGCGCTGCACCCACAGGACGTCGTCGAACAAGAGGTCGTCGCAGTTGGACGGCGTGAGCCGATTGTGGGCGAGCCCGGGTGCGCAGACCAGGACCTTACGCAGCCTGCCGACCTCGGAATGGGCGCCGTAGACAGACCGGGGTGCCGTGGTGTCAGTCATGTGCTGCCTCCTGGGCAGTGATCGCACCTGTCGCGAGGCCGGCGATTCCGGCGATGGCTCCAATAACCGTGACGGCCAGTATGACCAGTCCGGCCGGGGCGATACATCGCCGGTCCCGTTGGCGCCGGGCGCGACGGCCGCGGGATCCGGCTCGGCCGGCCGGGCCGGCGCGGTCACCCGGTTGGCGCATCGCCGCAGATGGGTACGAATCAATCCGCCACCTCGGCCTTGCGGTCTGCTTGTTCGCGTTGCGAGGAGAAGGTGATGGCAGCGGGGGCCAATGTGCATACCGTCACCTGACCCGGCACCGCCCGGCCCGGCAGCGACGGACCCCGGCCCTGCTTCGTTGGGTTCGCCGCGCCGCCGGCCGGGGCTGAGCCGCACCGATACTGGAAAGGACATCCATGTCACAAAGGCGCCGCCTCAGCTGGGCAGAGGTTCGCGCAGCCGTCCTCGACTGTGGCGTGCTGTCTCTGGCCTGCCTGCTCGCCTACTGGCTCGTCACCTTCGTCTTTTCCCGCGTGTACTCCCTGTCCAGGGCCGACGACCTTGTTGGCGGCCTGTGGGCCGTGATCGCCACGGTGTTCGTCTTCCGGGACAGCTACCTGCGCAGCGTGCGTGCCGCGGTGTCCCGGATGTCGGCCACGCTGGTGAGCTTCGGGATCTGCCTGATCTACCTGACCTTCCTGCCCTTCCACCCGTGGGCCCTGGCGGTGCTGATCGGTGTCAGCGCCCTGACCGTCACGTTGATGGGCCGGCCCGACGAGGCCATCACCGCGGGGATCACCACAGCGGTTGTCATGGTGACGGCTGCCCTGAGCCCACATGACGCGTGGCAGCAGCCCATCCTCCGCATGGTGGACACGATCATCGGCATCGCGGTCGGCATCGCGGCCGCCTGGCTAGGCCTTCGCGTGCTCCGCCCCGGATCCAGACTCCGGAACCCCACGGGCCACTAAGGCGTGTCTCGCAGATCTCCAGCCCGGCCGACCCGGAAGGCCGGCGCTGCTCGCTCGGCGGCGTGAGATAACGGCAGTAGCATCCCCAGCAGCGGGACAAAGGCAGACAAAGGCGGGACAGAGGCCCGGAGGCGGCCTGGTTCCGCGGTGGCGGGCGGCGTAGGCGCCCGGCCGTGAGCGGGCCGCCGTCGATGCGCTGATTGTTATAGATTGTGTGCCTTACGAGGTGTTTGTTTGATGCAAA
>DAITAE010000266.1:3357-6651 GCA_036824445.1 Streptosporangiaceae bacterium
CGATGCGCTGATTGTTATAGATTGTGTGCCTTACGAGGTGTTTGTTTGATGCAAACTGGCTTGCTTGAACGTGCGAATGAGCTGGAGCGGATCGATGCCTTGCTTGCCCTGGCGCAGGCAGACAGCGGGGACATCCTCCTGATCACCGGTCCGGCGGGGATCGGCAAGAGCGTTTTGCTGGGAGTGGCCGGGGAGCGTGCGCATCTGGCCGGGATGCAGGTCCTGTCTGGACGCGGCAGGGAGCTCGAGGGCGGGTTTTCGTTCGGGGTCGCGCGGCAGCTGTTTGAGCCGCTGCTCGCTGGCGCTGTGGGGACGAAGCGGGATGCCCTGCTCGCCGGGGCGGCCCGCCGGGCCCTGACCGCACTTGAGGACGAGACAGGTGCTGCCCCGCCGATGGCGGGAAGCGATCCGTCGTTCGCGGTGGTCCACGGCCTTTACTGGCTGGCGGTGAACGGGAGCCGGACGGCGCCGGTGCTAGTGGCGATCGACGACCTCCAGTGGGCCGATCATGCGTCACTGCGTTTCGTCCTGTACCTGGCCGACCGCCTTGCGGGCCTGCCGGTCGCGCTGGCGGTTACCTGGCGGACGGGGGACGCCGTGGCCCCCGGGACGGCGGATGGCTTGGCGCGCCTTGAGCAGATCGCCGCGGGTGGCGTGGTGTCGCCGGGCGCGCTGAGCCGGGAAGCTGTGGGGACGCTGCTGTCCGGGTCATTTGGAACGGCGCCCAGCGCTGGGTTCGCGGGGTCGTGCCACGCGGTGACCGGCGGTAACCCGTTTCTGGTGCGGGAACTGATCGAGACGCTGCGCGCGGAAGGGATCGGGCCCGGTGAGGCGGGCGCGGAACGGGTGGCGGGCCTGGCTCCAAGATCGGTCGCGCAGCAGGTGGCCCTGCGGGTCGCGCGGCTTGGGCCGACGGCCGGCGAGCTTGCGCGAGCGGCAGCGATCTTGGGAGATGAAGCCGCACTACGTAACGCCGCGGCGCTGGCCGGGATGGGGCTGGCGGACGCCGCGGCGTCCGCTGACAGGCTGGCCGGGATCGGAGTATTCGAGCCGGGGACACCGTTGCGGTTCGTGCACTCGATCGTGCGGAGGGCAGTGCACGATGACATTCCTCAGGCCGAACACGGGCTGCGTCACGCGGCGGCGGCGCGACTGCTGGCCGCGGAGGGCGCGGATCCCGATGTGGTGTGCGCGCATCTGCTGGTGTGCGAGCCGGCTGGGTCGCCTGAGGTAGTGGACCAGTTGCGGGTGGCCGCGGCGCGGGCGGTGGGGCGTGGTGCGCCTGAGAGCGCGGCGGCCTATTTGAGGCGGGCACTCGCGGAAACGGCCGATGTGAGCCTGCGTGCCGCGCTGTTGCACGAGCTGGGCCTTGCCGAGAAGGTGCTGGCCGATCCAGCGGCGGTCCAGCACCTGCGCGAGTCGCTGGAGCTCGCAAGCGACCCGGTGCAGCGGGCCGCTGTCGCACCCGACCTGGCGGAGTTGCTGGTGCTCACCGGGCAGTGGGATGCCGGCGCAGCGTTCATCCAGGCGGCGCTTGAGGAACTGGCGGTCCGTGACCTGCAGCAGGGCGAGCGCGCCCGTGCGGCGGTTGTACGCCTGCAGACCTGGCTGGCGGGGTTCGCGGCGTTCGACCCGCGCCTGGTGGGAGAATTCGATCAGCGCGTGGACCAGCTGCTCGCCACGGCCCGCAAGAAGACGGCCGAGGAGCGCACGCTCGCCGCGGCGCTCGCGGGCATCCTTGCCTGGCGGGGTGAACAGGCTGAGGCAGTCCTGGAGCTGCTCGATCACGCACTCGACGGAGACCGCCTGCTTACCCGGGGCGACTCCCCGCCGCTGGTCGTGGCGCAGGCACTGATCGCAGCCGTGTGGCTTGACGAGTTCACGCGGGCGGAGGCGCTCGCCGATCAACTGTTTGCCTGCGCGCGGTCGCGGGGCTCGGTGGCCGAGGTTGCGGTCGCTGCCTGTGTGCGCGCCGCCGTGAGGGTACGCCGCGGCGAACTGGCGGCCGCGGAGAGCGACGTGCGCACCGTCATAGAGATCGCGGCGGAGCACGGCGTCGCGTTCGCGGTTCCCTCGGCGTTGTACTGCGGAGCCGATGCGCTGATCGAACGGCCAGAGCTCGCCGACGTCGCGGCCCTCGCAACGGAGCTCAAGCTTGATCCTGATCTGGCGCAAACCGCTACCGGCGCGCTGCTCCAGGAGGTCCGCGGCCGGCTGGCACTGGCCGCGGGAGACTTTGCAGCCGCCCGGGCCGACCTGCAGTCGGCTGCAGTGATCTTCGAGTCGTTGCATCTGCTGAACCCCAGTACCTGCTGGCGTTCGGTACTCGCGCTGACGCTCACGGCCGACGACCCCGGCGAGGCGCTGCGGCTGGCGGACATGGATCTTGAACTGGCGCGGCGGGCCGGATTGCCGCGTCCCGCCGGGGTGGCGCTGCGCACCCGCGGCATGCTCGTCGGCGGTCAGCAGGGGCTGGATGACCTGCGCGAGGCCGTCGAGGTGCTCGCGGGGTGCGGCGCGCGCCTCGAGCACGCTCGCGCCTTGGTCGAACTCGGCGCGGCGCTGCGGCGCGCGAACCAGCGCACCGCGGCGCGCGAGCCACTGCGCGAAGGGCTGGATCTCGCCTACCGCTGCGGCGCCGGACGGCTTACCCAGCGGGCAATGGATGAGCTGCGGGCTACCGGGGCCAGGCCACGGCGGGCCACCCTTACCGGGCTTGAGGCGCTGACCCCCAGCGAGCGCCGTGTCGCCGAGCTCGCCGCGGCCGGGATGAGCAACCCCGAGATCGCCCAGGCGGTGTTCGTGACGCTCAACACCGTGGAAGGCCACCTGCGCCACGTCTACCAGAAGCTTTCGGTCAGTTCCCGCACCGAGCTGCCGGCCGCCCTGCGGTCGGCGGTCCCTTACCGGCCCGCTCCGCAGCGTGGCCACAAGACGACGGTTGCCCGCTGACGCGCCGGGCAGGCCGGAGATCTGCGACGTGCCCTAATACCACGGTGCCTCCGTGGCGCGAACAGGCGCCCCCGCAGGCACGCTGCTTCCATGGGGTTGCCGGGGGCAATCCCATGGCGGCGGGTAGCTGATCGCGGCCGAGTGGAGCCGCACGGTCCACGCCGCCAGACTTGCTGGCTTGTCCCCGGGGCCTGGGGGTTCCCGGGGACAGGCCAACAATCAATTCGATGTCAGGGCCACCGGGATCGGGGCCGTCCAGGCACCGCCGTTAAGCGCGCTCGTTGTGCCCAGCGGGTGAAGCCTTCAGCGCAATCGCAGCCGCCCGCCGCGTCGCCACGGATT
>DAITAE010000777.1:0-1938 GCA_036824445.1 Streptosporangiaceae bacterium
GGTGCGCGGTGTCGGAGGCGACCACCCAGAACCGGTCGTCGGCGAGCTTGGTCACCGTGAGGTCGGCCTCCAGCGTGCCCGCGGGGCTGAGCCACTGGGTGTAGGTGATCCGGCCCGGATCGCCGTCGACGTGGTTGGCGGAGATCCGCTCCAGGAGGCGCCCGGCGTCGCGGCCCTGGACGTCGAACTTGGCCATGAAGGCCATGTCCATCAAGATCACGCCGGTGCGCGCGGCGTGGTGCTCGGCCTCCCAGTAGCCGAACCAGTTCTGCCGCCCCCAGGACAGCTCCCCGGCCTTGGGCTCGGCGCCTTCCGGGGCATACCAGTCGGCGCCCTCCCAGCCGCTGACGTCCTTGAAGTACGCCCGCTGCGCCGCCAGCCGGTGATGGACCGGCGACACCTTCGCGCCGCGCGCGGTCCGCATCGACCGGCCCGGGTAGTGGGTCTCGTACACCAGGCCCAGCGACTCGACCGTGCGGGTCGCCCGGTACTCGGGGTTGGCCTGATAGCGGTGCAGCCGGTCGATGTTCATCGCCGTCACGTCGATGTCGGGCCTGCCGTCGGCGATCCAGTGCGCGATCACCCGGCCGATTCCCCCGCCGGTCAGGATCCCGATCGAGTTCAGCCCGGCGGCCACGAAGTAGTTCCGCAGCTCTGGCGCCTCGCCGACGATCGGCAGCAGGTCCGGGGTGAAGCTCTCCGGGCCGCAGAAGAACTTCTTGATGCCGGCCTCCGCCGACACCGGGACCCGGGACATCGCGCGCTCCAGATAGGGCGCCATCCGGTCCCAGTCCGGGGGCAGTTCGCCGAACGAGAAGTCCGCGGGGACCCCGGCCACCTTCCACGGCGCGCACACCGGCTCGAACAGGCCCAGCATCAGCCCGCCGCCTTCCTCCCGGTAGTAGCCGTAGTTGGCGGGGTCCTCGAGCACCGGCCAGCCGCTGTCCACCTCGTCGATCGGCTCGGTCAGCAGGTAGTAGTGCTCGGCGGCCTGCAGCGGGATGTTCACCCCGGCGAGCTCGCCGAGTTCACGCGCCCACATCCCGGCGCAGTTGACCACGTACTCGGTCTCGATGTCGCCGCGCGGGGTGCGGACCCCGGTGACGGCACCGCCGTTATGAAGGAAGCCGGTGACCGGCACGCCCTCGATGATCCGCGCGCCCCGCATCCGGGCGCCCCTGGCCAGCGACATGGTCACGTCGACCGGGTTCACCCGGCCATCGCCCGGGATGTAGAAACCGGCCAGCACGTCATCGACCCGCGCCAGCGGGAACAGGCCGGCGACCTCGCGCGGCGAGATCTCGTGCACCTCCACGCCGCACAGCCGGTTGAACGCGGCGACCCGCCGGTACTCCTCCAGCCGCCCCGGCTCGATCGCGAGCTCGATCAGCCCGACCTGCTTCATGCCGGTCGCGAGCCCGGTCTCCGCCTCCAGCCTCAGGTACAGGTCCCTGGTGTACATCCGCAGCTCGGTCGAGGTCTGCGAGGTCGAGCCGAAGGTGGCCATGAGCCCGGCCGCGTGCCAGGTGGTGCCCGAGGTCAGCCGGTCGCGCTCGAGCAGCACCACCTCGCCCACCCCGGCGTGGGCGAGGTGGTAGGCGACCGAGGTGCCGATGATGCCGCCGCCGATCACGACGACGCGGGCCCGGCCGGGGAGGGCGGCGGATGCAGGGGGTGTGTCCATGGCCGTTGTCAGCTGAACAGGCTGGGCTGCGAGGGCGCGCGGGGGCGCTCCCGCTTGAAGTGCTTGCTCAGCGCTACCTCCTGCCCCTGGTAGTTCGAGTCCAGCGCGTAGCCGTAGAGCCGGTCCGGCGGCTCGATCATGCGCTCGAAGCTCAGCTTGCAGATGTTCTGGCCGTGCTCGACCGCGAAGGGCACGTCGTGCGCGCGGACCTCGAGCGCCGCCCGGCTCCCGGTGAACGCGGAGATCTCCGGGTC
>DAITAE010000778.1:0-1934 GCA_036824445.1 Streptosporangiaceae bacterium
TGTCGAGCATGGCCGACTACACCCCGGAGGGCCGGTCCATCGTGGTGCTCGCCAAGGAGCGGTACGGCCTGCGCGAACGGCACGAAGGCGAGTTGCAGGGCGCGGAGTTCGTCGAGTTCACCGCGCAGACCCGGATGAGCGGCGTCGACCTGGCCGGTGGGCGGCAGGTGCGCAAGGGCGCCGCCTCATCGGTAGCCCAGTGGGTCCGCGACAACGGCGGCACGCCGCCGGAGGAGCTTGGCGGGATGGTGGACGGCATCTCGGCGGTCGGCGGCACGCCGCTGGTCGTCGCGGAGAAGGTCAACGGCAAGGCCCGGGCGCTCGGCGTCATCTACCTCAAGGACATCGTCAAGGAGGGCATCTCCGAGCGGTTCGACGAGATGCGCAAGATGGGCATCCGGACCGTCATGATCACCGGTGACAACCCGCTGACCGCCAAGGCCATCGCGGACGAGTCGGGCGTGGACGACTTCCTCGCCGAGGCCACGCCGGAGGACAAGATGGCGCTGATCCGCAAGGAGCAGGAGGGCGGCAAGCTGGTCGCGATGACCGGGGACGGCACCAACGACGCCCCGGCGCTCGCGCAGGCCGACGTCGGCGTGGCCATGAACACCGGCACCTCGGCCGCCAAGGAGGCCGGGAACATGGTGGACCTGGACTCCAACCCGACCAAGCTCATCGAGATCGTGGAGATCGGCAAGCAGCTGCTGATCACCCGTGGGGCGCTGACTACGTTCTCCATCACCAACGACGTGGCCAAGTACTTCGCCATCATCCCGGCGATGTTCTCGGCCGTGATCCCCGGCCTGGCCAAACTCAACATCCTGCACCTGTACAGCCCGAAGGCGGCGATCACCTCGGCGATCATCTTCAATGCGCTGATCATCATCGCGCTGATCCCGCTGGCGCTGCGCGGTGTGCGGTACCGGCCGGCCTCGGCGTCGTCGATGCTCCGCCGGAACCTGCTGATCTACGGCATCGGCGGGCTGATCATCCCCTTCATCGGCATCTGGGCGATCGACCTGATCGTCCAGTTCATCCCCGGATTTGGCAGGTGACAGGCATGAACCGCCTTCCGAGCTTCGTCCGGCAGCACATCGCGGCGCTACGCGGGCTGCTCGTGTTCACCGTGATCTGTGGGATCGCCTACCCCCTGCTGATGTTCGGCATCGCGCAGGTGGCCTTCCACAGCAAGGCCAACGGGTCACTGGTCAGCCACAACGGCCGCGTCGTGGGGTCCAGCCTGCTGTGCCAGGAGTTCGTGGACGGCAAGGGCAACCCGCTGCCGCAGTACTTCCAGCCCCGGCCCTCCAACGCGGCCGACGCGACGGTCAAGACGGACTACGGTTGCAACCCGCTGTTCTCCGCCGCGTCCAACCTCGGCCCCAACAACCCGGACCTGGTCAAGCTGATCAAGCAGCGGCAGCAGCAGATCGCGAAGCTTGACCACGTCAAGATCTCGCAAATCCCGCCGGACGCGGTGACCGCCTCGGGGTCCGGGCTGGACCCGGGCATCTCGCCGCAGAACGCCGTCATCCAGGTGGATCGCGTGGCGGCGGCCCGGCATGTCAGCCCGGCCGGAGTCCGGGCGCTGGTCAAGCAGTACACCCAGGGCCGCACGCTCGGGTTCCTGGGCGAGCCGATGGTGAATGTGCTCCTGCTCAACATCGCCCTGGACCAGAAGTTCCCGGCCGGGCGCTGAACGGGCATGGCGGTGGCGGCGGAGGCTCCGGAGCGTGATCCTGGGGCCTCCGCTGCGCCGGCCCGCGCCCGGGTGCTCGTCGTCGATGACGAGCCCGCGATGCTTCGCGCCCTGCGCATCAACCTGCGGGTGCGCAAGTACGACGTGGCCACCGCCGCGAGCGGCGAGGAGGCCCTCGCCGAAGCCGGGCGGCGGCCGCCAGACGCCGTCATCCTCGACCTCGGGCTGCCCG
>DAITAE010000779.1:0-1933 GCA_036824445.1 Streptosporangiaceae bacterium
TCCAAGTCGCTCGAAGCCGACCAGAAGATGACCGCCACCGGCCAGTTCCTCGGCCAGCTACGAAACCACGGCGGCCCGATCACCATCTCCGGGCTGTGGGGACTGCGGTTCCCTGCCGGTTCACTCAACGTCACCCCCAACGCCCTGTACTTCACCGCCGGGCCCAACGACGAAGCCGACGGGCTGCTCGGCGACATCGTCCCCGCGCAAAGCTAGCGGCCAGTGACATGAACCTGTGGGGTGCGGCCGGCAGCGCCGCACCCTGACGAACTTCCCGCATACCGGGGAGGGCGCTTGGATGTGCTGCGATCGGCGAGCGTCACAGCCCTCCGCTCGTGCCGAGCGCTGACCCGGCCAGCTGCAAACACAAGGAGATTGGTATGTCTGACCTGCCCGAGACCGCGGACGTGGTCATCGTCGGGGGCGGCTCCGCCGGCGCTGTCCTGGCCGCCCGCCTGAGCCAGGACCCCGCCCGGACGGTCCTGCTGCTGGAAGCGGGTCCCGCCTACGCGCCGGACGCGTTCCCGCCCGCGCTGCTTGACGCGCGCATCCTCGACGACCCGCGGCACGACTGGGGGTATACCGCCCGGGCCACCGACCAGGCGCCGAACATCCGGGCCGCGCGGGGCAAGGTGCTCGGTGGCAGTTCGGCGGTGAACGCGGGGGTCGCGATCCGGCCGCGGCCCGCTGACTTCGCCAAGTGGGGCGCGCACGGCGCCGACGGCTGGTCCTTCGCTGACGTGCTGCCGACGTTCAAGCTGATGGAGAACAACCCAGGCGGGGAGGACGCCTACCACGGCCGGACCGGGCCGCTCCCGGTCCGGCAGCTCACCGACGAGGAACTGACGCCCTCGCAGGCGGGGTTCATCGGCGCGGCGGTCGCGCACGGGTTCAAGCGGGTGCGCGACTTCAACGGCGCCGACCAGGACGGCGTAAGCGGCCACTCGGTCAACGTGGTCAACGGCATCAGGGAGAACGCGGCGATAGTGTTCCTGACCGCCGAGGTCCGCCGCCGGCCCAACCTGACAATCCGCGGTGACGTCACCATCGACCGCGTGCTGTTCGACGGAACGGCCGCCACCGGGGTGGTGGCCGCGGACGGCACGGTGTACCGGGCCGGGGAGGTGATCTTGTCAGCCGGCAGCTACGGCAGCCCAGCCATCCTGCTGCGCTCCGGCGTCGGCCCGGCCGATCAGCTGACCGCCCTGGGCATCGGCGTCGTCGCCGACCTGCCGGTCGGCCGGCGGCTGCTGGATCACCCGTACTTTCACACCGCCCACGCGCTGGCTCCCGGGCACCTGGAGATGACCCCGGCGGTCGGCGCGATCCTGTGGGCGGCCTCCAGCGAGGCCGCGCCCGGCGAGCTGGACCTGAACATCACGGCAACCCACCTGATTCCCCCCTCTTACAGTCCCACTGGCGGAGTGATCGCGCTGTCCACCTCGGTGGTCCTGCCCGAGTCCACCGGGACGCTGAAGCTGGCCAGCCGCGACCCCGGCGTCGCCCCGCTGATCGACTGCAACTTCCTCGCCACCGGCCGTGACGCCCGCCGGATGCTGGAAGGCGTCAAGCTCGCCCGCGACTTCGCCCGCAGCCCGGACCTCGCCTCCCTCACCGCCGGCGAGCTGACCCCCGGCGACGCGGTCGCCGACGACAGCGACCTAGCCGCGTTCATCGCCGGCAACGTGTCCACCTACTACCACCCCAGCTCCACCGCCCCCATGGGCGGACCGGCCGACCCGCAGGCCGTCGTCGACCCGGTCGGCGCCGTCATGGGGACCAGCGGACTGCGGGTCGTCGATGCCTCGATCATCCCCGACACCCCGTCCACGGTCCTCAACCTCACCGTCATGATGCTGGCCGAACGCATCTACCAGCGCGTCTACCAGGCCTAAGGCGACTATGACCGACACCGGAACCGCAGCCGCCACCG
>DAITAE010000780.1:0-1932 GCA_036824445.1 Streptosporangiaceae bacterium
ACGACGCCAGCTCCATGAAACACGCGCCCTGGCGCGGGCCGCGGTGCTTGCCCCGCGACAGGACCGGGACCAACTCAGGCAGATGAGTCTCATAACCAGACACGGGCACCCCCAAAGCATCGGCAGACCCGCTACGCCCAGTCTGCGCGCCTTCCGGCGCGCACGCCACCACGTTGCCCCCGGATCGCCGCCGCCGGGTGTAGCGCTAGCCCGCGGTTTCCGCCATGATCAAACGCGTGGAGGGATCGGGGTTGCGGCACCGGGTGAAGGGCGTGCTGCTGGTGGCCGCCATCGTGGGTGCGGGATGCCTGGCCGCGGCGTGTGTGCCGAGCGCCAGCGGCGCGGTTAGCACCGCTACACCCAGCGCGAGCGCGCCGCCGACGGATACTGCCCCGCCGTCACCAACGTCTGCCCCGCCCTCACCGGAACCGAGCGTGACCACCCCGTCGGTGGCGCCAACCACCGCCCCGGCCACCTCGCCGGCCAGTTCTCCCGCGTCATCCGGCATTTCTGCCTCGGACCTCATCTGGGTGTGGGTCGGCCTGGGCGCCCTGGTGCTGTTGGGCATCATTTTGTGGGCGACCCGCGGTCCCTCCCGCTCCTCCGCGGCGGCGGCCAGCTGGCGGTCCAGGGCCGCGGACGCCTACGCGACCGGCGCCGCCCTGGACGGCGCCGTGCGCGCGGCGGAAAGGCAGGGCGCGCCCACCGAGGGGACCGGCGGGCGCTGGTCCGACATCCAGCGCCGCGCCGATGACCTCACCCAGAGGTTGTACGCGATGCGCGAGACCGCACCGACCGAGGAACGCCGCGGCCAGGTGGCGGACGCGCTCGCCGCGCTGCAGGGTGTTCGTTACGCGGTGGACGCCCAGCGTGCCCCCGGCGGCGCCGGGGCACAGCAGAGCGGGCCCCTCCATGCCCGCCTGTCCGACCTCGAGTCGGCTCTCAACGAACTCCGGATGCCAGACGACCGCCTTCGCTGAGCGGGATGGCAGGGGCCGCGGTCCGGGCGGCCGGGGAATGCGACCACCGCCGGCCCGGTTGGGTGCCAGCATGAAGATCGCAGTCATCGGGACCGGGAAGATCGGCGGCACGCTGGGCGGACGATGGGCCGCGGCGGGGCGCGAGGTGGTGTACGGCTCCCGCGCCGGCTCCGGCGAGGGGCCAGGTGGCGCCCCGCTGATGGCGGTTGCCGATGCGCTGGCCGGCGCCGACGTGGTCGTGCTCGCCGTGCCGGCCGGCGCCGTCGGTGGGGTGGTGGCCGCGAACGGCGCAGCGCTGGCCGGCAAGGTGGTGATCGACGCGGTGAACCGCATCGGCGAGTCAGAGGTCAATAGCCGGGCGATGGTCGCGGCGGCCGCGCCGGACGCCCGTTATGTACGCGCGTTCAACACCTTGGGCTGGGAGAACTTCGCCGATCCGCCCCCGGGCGCCGCACTGTTCTTCGCCGCAGACCCCGGCGCGCGCCCGGCGGCCGAGGAGCTCATCGCCGCGGTGGGCCTGGAGCCAGTCTTCGCCGGCCCCGCCGACGTGAGCGGGACCGTCGATGCGCTGCTGCCCCTGTGGTTCGCGCTGGTCAAGCACAACGGCGGGAACCGCCGGGTCGCGCTGAGCATCGTGTCGTAGCCGCGTGGCCATCGCCGGCCACGCGGGCGACGCGAGGGCAATCCGCGCCACTTCCCTGGCTCGCTAGAACGGCTCGGGGATGTAGCGCAGCGGCAGGTCCGGCTCCACATACCCCCGGGCCCGCTGCCGCCGGGGCAGCGTGATGTCCCGGTGGTCGAGCGGCTTGTAGGGGACCTGGCTGAGCAGGTGACGGATGATGTTGAGCCGCCCGCGCCTCTTGTCGTCGGTGTGCGCGATGTACCAGGGCCCCCAGACGGTGTCGGTCCCGGCGAACATCGCGTCCCTGGCCCGGGAGTAGTCGTACCAGCG
>DAITAE010000267.1:0-6622 GCA_036824445.1 Streptosporangiaceae bacterium
TCATCGGCGACTTCAACCACTGGGACGGGCGCGGCCACCCGATGCGCTCGCTCGGCGGCTCCGGGGTATGGGAGCTGTTCGTGCCCGGGGTTGGCGACGGAACCAGGTACAAGTTCGAGATCTGCGGGCCCGACGGGCTGGTGCGGCGCAAGGCCGACCCGATGGCGAGCCTGGCCGAACAGCCGCCCGCGACGGCGTCGGTGGTCTTCACCTCCCGGTATCAGTGGGAAGACGATGACTGGGTGGAACGCCGGGGCCGCGCCGAGCCCTCGCGGGAACCGCTCAGCGTGTACGAGGTGCACCTCGGCTCCTGGCGTCCCGGCCTGTCCTACCTGGAGCTGGCCGAGCAGCTGACCGCCTACGTGACGTCGATGGGCTTCACGCACGTGGAGTTGCTGCCGGTCGCCGAGCACCCGTTCGCAGGCTCCTGGGGCTACCAGGTCACCTCGTACTACGCGCCGACGTCCCGGTTCGGCAGCCCGGACGAATTCCGCCACCTGGTGGACCGGCTGCACCAGGCGGGGATCGGGGTCATCCTCGACTGGGTGCCCGCCCACTTCCCGCGCGACGCGTGGGCGCTGGCCCGGTTCGACGGCACCGCGCTGTACGAGAACGCCGACCCCCGCCGGGGCGAGCACCCGGACTGGGGCACGCTCATCTTCGACTACGGGCGCACCGAGGTGCGCAACTTCCTGGTCGCCAACGCCAGCTACTGGCTGGAGTCGTTCCACATCGACGGGCTGCGGGTGGACGCCGTCGCCTCCATGCTCTACCTCGACTACTCACGCCCCGAAGGGCAGTGGACGCCGAACGTGCGCGGCGGCCGGGAGAACCTCGACGCGGTCTCCTTCCTGCAGGAGGTGAACGTCACCTGCTACCGCCGGATGCCGGGCACCATGCTGATCGCGGAGGAGTCCACCGCCTGGCCCGGCGTGACCCGCCCGGTGCACCTGGGCGGGCTCGGGTTCGGCTTCAAGTGGAACCTGGGCTGGATGCACGACACGCTGACCTACCTGTCCCACGACCCGGTGTTCCGGAACTACCACCACAATGAGATCACCTTCTCGCTCATATACGCGTTCAGCGAGAACTTCGTGCTGCCGCTCTCGCACGACGAGGTCGTGCACGGCAAGGGATCGCTGCTGGGGAAGATGCCCGGGGACGAATGGCGGCGTTTTGCCGGGCTGCGCGCGCTGCTGGCGTACATGTGGGCCCATCCCGGCAAGCAACTGCTGTTCATGGGCTCGGAGTTCGGCCAGGGCGCCGAGTGGTCGGCCGAGCGGGGCCTGGACTGGTGGCTGCTCGATCACGAGTACAACGCGGGCACGCAGCGGCTGGTCCGCGACCTGAACCAGGCCTACCGCGCCGCCCCCGCGCTGTGGACGCTGGACGGCTCGCCGGAAGGGTTCAGCTGGATCGACGCGAACGACGCGGCCGGGAACGTGCTGTCCTTCCTGCGCTTCGACGGCGACGGCGGCATGATCGCCTGCATCGCCAACTTCGCCGGCGGGCCGCACCGCGCCTACCAGGTGGGACTGCCCCGGGCGGGACGGTGGCGGGAGCTGGTGAACACCGACGGCTATGAGTACGGCGGCAGCGGTGTCGGCAACCTGGGCGCCGTCGAAGCGGCGGCGGAGCCCTGGCACAGCCAGCCCGCCTCCGCCGTGGTGACGCTTCCCCCAATGGGCGTGCTCTGGCTCGCCCCGGAGGACTAGCTGCCGGGTAGCTCGCCCGTTGGGGGCCCGGTTACCGGTAGGCGGAGATGCCGAGCGTGACCGCGACCGCAAGGCCGCAGACGGCAACCACGATGCGCAGCACCTGCCCGGGAATCCGGCGCACCAGCGCGGGGCCGATCCAGCCGCCGACGATGAACCCCGCCGCGAGCGGCGCCACCGCCGCCCAGTCGACGTGCCCGAACACGGCGAAGGCGGCCGCAGCGACCACATTCGCCACCGCACCAAGAATGTTCTTTACCGCGTTCGTCCGCGCCAGCGGCTCGCTCACCATGGCGGCGAGCAGGGCGAGCATGAGGATGCCGCCGGCGGCCCCGAAGTACCCGACGTAGACCGCCACGCCAAACACGCCCGCCAGCAGCGACGGATTGCGCGCGAAGTGCCGGGGCGGGCCATGGCCCGGATTGTGCCCGCCGGGCTGGCGCCGGACGAGCAGCGCCACCGAGGCGGCCGCTATCAGGACGGGTGCCACCCGCTCGAACGTCTGTGACGGCGTGATCAGCAGCAGGGCCGCGCCGGCCCCGCCGCCCAAGGCAGTGATCACTGCGAGGCGGCGGATGCGGGCGCCCTGGCCGGTCAGCTCCGGCCGGGAGCCAACCGCCGCGCCCGCCCCGGTGAACAGCAGCGCGACCGTGTTCGTCATGTTCGCGGACAGCGGCGGCAGCCCGATCGCGAGCAGCGCCGGGTAAGAGACGACCGACGCCAGGCCCACCACCGTGCTGACCATGCCCGCGACCACCCCGGCCACGACCAGCGCCAGCGCCTCGACAACGGTCACCAACCGACCCAAGCACATCGGCTGGCCAGCGGCATCGCGGCCCCGCCGCGACCCGACATGATCATGGGATCGCTACTGCAAGAACGATAGTGATCCCATGATCACGGCTTGCAGTATCCCAGTCGCCGAGGGCACGACCGGACCGGCGCCACACCGGGCACGTCACCTGAACAGAGCCGTCAGCCACCGTGGCCCGGTGACGGCCGCACCCGCGGCCACGCACCGCCGCCGCAATTCCCGGTCTGCAGTGACGACGAACCGGCGTCCCGGTAGCCGGCCGGCCAGGTCGGCGATCGTGTCGTCACCTGCCGCCGGGGCGGCCACCACCCGCACCGCCTCGGCGCTAGGCAAGCGGCCCAGCACCGTGCGGGCCTTGCCCTCCACCACCAGCACGAACTGCGGGTACCAGCGGTCCAGGGCCGCCTCGTCGCCATCACCGGGCAGCCGGGCGACGCCGTCGGCCGCCAGGACCGCCAGCTCGCCGTGCAGCCGCATCATCGCGCCGGCCCGGTCATGCCACCAGCCGTCGGCCCGCGACCCCATCACGTTGGCGCCGTCTACGATCAGGGTGACCGGAGCGAGGGCCTTGTGTATGACCGGCCACGTGGCGGCGAAACCCGGATGCAGCGCGAGCGACGCGACGTCGTCGGCCGGTATCCAGGCGGTCTCGGTGGCCTCCTGGCTGGGCCGCACGGTGAAAGGCTCCGTGGCCTGGCCGATCAGGGTCTGGTAGCTCCAGCCGCCGTGATCATCGTTGAGCAGGCCGTGAATGTGAACCACACCCGGAGGCGCGCCGCACTCCTCGGCGGCCTCCCGTATCGCCGCCTCGGCAGGCGACTCGTGGCTGTCCCGCGCCCCGCCCGGCGGCCCCCAGGTGCCGCCGTGATGGCTCCACCCGGCCCGCCGGATGAGCAGAACGAGCGGCCGCCCGGAACCGTCCGGTGCCCAGATCAGCAACCCGGCCGCGCCGTGCCTTCCCCAGTGCCTGTGGTCCTGGTCGCAGCCGACCCAGCCGTTGCCATCGCCTTGCGTCATTTCAGCCGACGATAGCTCAGGCAGCGACGGTCCCGGCCGGGCGCACGGCCACAGCCGACGATCCTGCCACCTGGCGTCGGCGCCCACGCCCCGTAAGGTGGAACGCATGGCCGAGTTGATGCTTCAGCAGAAGATCACCAGGATGCGTCAACGGCGAAGCGCCCCGCTGATCCTGGAACTGGATCTCACCGACGGGCTCGCCGAGGAGCCGCCCACCGATCCTTTCTCCGCCTTCCTCACCATGCGCCGCCCCCGTCTTGCCGACGTGCTGGAGGGGCTGCGCCGCGCCCGCGCCGATGACCGGGTGAAGGCGCTGGTGGTCAAGCTCGGCGGGCGGGAGATCGGGCTAGCCCGGGTCCAGGAGCTGCGGACCGCCGTGCGAGAGTTCGCCCGGGCCGGCAAGACCACCGTGGCCTGGGCGGAGACGTTCGGCGAATCCTCGCCAGGGAACGTCCCGTACTACCTGGCGACCGCGTTCGACAAGATCTACCTTCAGCCGTCCGGGGAACTCGACCTCACCGGGATCAGCATCCAGCAACTGTTCTTCCGCGACACGCTGGACAAGCTCGGTCTCGACTACCAGGTAGCGAAGCGGCAGGAATACAAGAGTGCCGCCGACCGGTTCACCGAGCGCGGGTTCACCGGGCCGGCCAGGGAGGCGTTGCAGCGGCTCGCGGTCTCGATCACCCAGCAGCTCACCGACGCGATCGCGGAGCGGCGGAAGATCGGCGACGCCGAGGCCAGGGCGCTGATCGACCACGGCCCGTTCCTGGCTACCGAGGCGCTGAACGACCGGCTGGTCGACGCCCTCGGTTACCGGGACGAGGTCTACGCCGACGTCCGCAAGGACACAGGACCCGATGCCTTCCTGCTCTACCTCGGCCGCTACCAGCGCTCCCGCGCCATCGCCCAGCGCGCGCGCAAGCTGCCCAACCCGTCCGAAAACGTGGTCGCCCTCATCCACGCGACCGGCCCGATCCGGCGCGGCCGCAGCGGTCGTGGCCCCGCCAGCGGCGGGGCGATGGGATCCGACACGATTGCAGCCGCGCTGCGTGCCGCCACCAGGGACCATCGGGCTCAGGCGATCCTCCTGCGGATCAACAGCCCGGGTGGCTCCTACGTGGCGTCCGACACCATCCGGCGTGAGGTGGTGCGGGCCCGCGCGGGGGGCACGCCGGTGGTGGTGTCGATGGCGGACGTGGCCGCCTCCGGCGGCTACTTCATCGCCATGGCGGCCGACGCGATCGTGGCGCAGCCGGGCACGCTCACCGGCTCGATCGGGGTGCTCGGCGGCAAGCCCGTCACGGCCAATCTGCTGGAGCGAGCCGGGGTGAGCGTGGACGTGGTGACCGAGGGCCGGCACGCGGACATGTTCACCACCACGCGCCCATTCAGCGACGAGGAGTGGGCCACGCTCAACACCTGGCTCGACCGGATCTACGAGGATTTCACCAGCAAGGTCGCTGAAGACCGCGGCCTGTCCATGGACCAGGTCCACGATGTCGCGCGGGGGCGGGTGTGGACCGGGGCGGACGCGGCGACAAACGGGCTGGTGGACGAGCTTGGCGGGCTGGAGACGGCGGTGGCGCTCGCCCGCCGCAAGGGCGGCCTGCCGGACACCGCCCCGCTTCGGCTCTTCCCGCGCGCGCACCCGCTGGACCGGCTGCGCCCGCCGGAGTCGAGCGAGGACAGGGCCGCCGCTCGCGCCGTCCTGCTCGCCGAGAGCTGGGGGCCGGTCTGGCAGCTGGCGGCTGGCGCCGGTCTCCCGCTCTTCGGGCCGCTGCAGCTCCCGGGACGGTGGATCATACGGTGACCGAACGCCTCGCGCCCGGCCAGGCACCGCCACCTGGCTCACCGCCGTCTGGTGAGCACGTGCATGGCCTCGCGGAGGCGCTGGCATCGTTTGCGACCGGTGTCACCCTGGTGATGGTGGCGGACGGGCGGGACGACATCGGGACGACGGTGAGCGCGTTCTGCCCGGTATCGCTATCGCCGCCGCTTGTGCTCGTCTCGCTGATCGCCGGCTCCTACCCGGCCGATGTGCTCGGCCGGGTGGACAGGTTCGCGGTAACCATGCTCGCGGCAGGGCAGCGGGCGCTCGCCGGCCGGTTCGCCGTCGGGGGCCGGCCGGGCGCCCGGCTGCTGCTGGACGACGTCCCGCACCAGCGTGGCCCCGCGTCGGGCGCGCTCATCCCCGACGGCGGTCTGGCGGCGCTGGAGTGCGAGGCCGTCCAGCGCGTCCCAGCCGGCGACCACCTGCTGGTCATCGCCTCGGTACTGCGGGTCCCCTACGTGGCCGAAGCCGGCGAGCCGCTGATCCGCTTTTCCGGCCGCTACCCCGGCCTCCGTTAACCCAGCCTCGGTAGGTCCGGGCTGTGCGGCGGTTCCCGCCCTGCGGCGCCCAGATGGGCACCCGGCTGTGGCGTCCGGCTGGGGGCAGCCGCTGTCCGGCGTCAGGTTTGCGCGGCCTCGGGACCCAGGTTGCTGAGCTTGGCGTTAGGTTGCCCCGGCACGGCGTCAGGTTGCCCCGGCTCGGCGCCGGGTGACAAGGCCAACGGAACGGCGGCCGCCGGCGCAACCGTGTCCGTCGGGCCGCCGAACAGCCCACCCGGAACCGGGTATGCGGCTCGCCTGTGGATTTCATGTGGAGAAAGCGGGTCAACTGGGGGATAACTTGGGCTTAACTGTGGACAATTGGTGGACGGCCAAAAAATCTTGAAATTGCTTGCCGAAACCTCTTGTGCGCCAGCCCGAGATAGGCGTAGAAATCTCTCACTGCCGAAAACGGAACCATCCGGGGGGCACCCCGGGACGCAAGGGGAACTGGGCAACTGGGACTTCGAGCGGGTTTCCGGCTTGGTGGTTGATCGAGTGGTACGGACGCTGAGCATGAGATAGCGGTGTCCGGCGCTGCTGGATCGGATGGGCCCCTCCATCTCATGCGTGGAGGGGCCTCTTCCTTTGTCCGGCTCGGGTTGCCTCGGCGGCGTCTCCCCGCGCAGTCCTGCCCGTGGTGCGGCTTCTCCCACTGCGGCCCATGCGGCCCGGCCCACGCGTACCCGGCTGATCTCCTGCC
>DAITAE010000268.1:0-6617 GCA_036824445.1 Streptosporangiaceae bacterium
TTCGAGACGCTGATCGCCGGCCGGTCGGTACGCGGGCGGATCGACGCCGTGTTCGGCGACGCGGACGATGGCGGGTACGACGTCGTGGACTGGAAGACCGGCCAGCTGCCCGCCTCGGACTCCGACCGGCAGGCGGCGGCGGTCCAGCTCGCCGCGTACCGGCTGGCCTGGGCCGGGCTCGCCCGGGTGCCGCTCGGCCAGGTACGGGCGGCGTTTTACTACGTGCGCGAGGACGTGACCTTGCGGCCGGCGGACCTGCTCGACGAGGCCGGACTGGCCGCGCTCATCGAGAGCATCCCGCCGCAGCCGGGACCGGCGCCGACCGCAAGGCATGCCGGCTCCGGCCGGGGGAGGCGCCGGCGCCAGGGCACCCGGCCCCGGCCGGGATAGGTACGGCGGCACCGCTCCTCGCCCAGCCGGGGCAGCGACACCCGCCGTGGGTGATGACCGGGGGAGCGTCACGAGGGAACCTGCGGACGGGCCGCGCATGTGCCGCGGACCCGCCGGGAGGAGGCACGGAATGCGCCGGTGGCAGCCTCCAGCCGTCCCTGGCGAGGGCGGCCTGTGGCTGGCAGGACGGGCCGGCCGGGCCACGGGGTGGACCGGCCGGCATCTGCGGCACGTCGCGGGGGTCGTCCGCCAGGGGCGCAACCCGGCCGCACGGGTCTACGAGAGCATCGGGTCCGAGTGTTTCGTCGCGCTGGCGCCGGGCTGGCTGAACCTGGGGCTGTGGGAGGGGCCCGGCACCGAAGCGGAGGCCGGGGCCGCCTGCCGCCGGCTTGTCCAGACCGTGGCGTCGGCGCTGCCCGAGGGCGGTGTGGTCGTCGATGCCGGGAACGGCCTCGGAACCCAGGATCCACTGATCGCCGAGAGCATCCGCCCGCGCCGGCTGATCGCGGTGAACATCGTTGAGTGGCAGCTGTCGGCGGGGCGGGACCGGCTGCGGGAGGCCGCCGCGGCCCCGGTCGTCGGCGACGCGGCCCGGCTGCCGCTGGCCGACGGGGTCGCGGACGGGCTGATCAGTGTCGAGGCGGCATTCCACTTCCGCTCCCGCCGGGCCTTTTTCGAGGAGTGCTACCGGGTGCTCCGGCCCGGTGGCGTGCTGAGCATCACCGATATCTCCACCGAGCGATGGCCGCGGAGTCCCGCCGAGCTGGCCGCCGGCCTGGCCCAGCTGAGAGTGTTCGGGCTCCGTCCCGGCGCGGCGATGACCGCCGGGCAGATCGCGGCCGCGGCCCGGGCGGCCGGGCTGGCCGAGGTGGAGGTGACGCGGTGCGGTGATCGCGTCATCGCCCCCGCGCTCCGGGTCATCGGGGCGCGGCTCTCGCGTTCGGCGCCCGCGCCACTCGGGCACCGCACGGCCGCCCACGTCCTGCTCCGGCAGGTGGAGCTGCTGTGGCGCCGCCGGATCGTCGACTACCTGCTGTTGCGCGCTGTCCGACCTTGACCTCCGGGCGAGGCGGGGGGCGGCGCGGCCGCAGCGGCCGGCGGACAGGCCGGGGATCCGCCAGACATGCCCTAGAGTGCCGGAACAGGACCCGGTAAGGAGGCGGTCAGCGGTCATGGACGTCCGTGACTACACCCAGCAGCACGCAGATGGTTTCTTCGAGGACCTGAGACGGTGGCTCGCCATCCCCTCGATCTCAGCCGACCCCGGCCACCACAAGGACGTGCGGGCCAGCGCCGCGTGGCTCGCCACGCACCTGCGGGCCACCGGGTTTCCCGAAGTGGAGATCTGGGAGACGGGCAGCGCCGGCTCGCCGGGCCTGCCCGCAGTCTTCGCGTGCTGGCCCGCCGCCGACCCGGCCGCACCGGCGGTATGCGTCTACGGGCACCACGACGTGCAGCCGGTCGAGCCGCTTGACGAGTGGGATTCGCCGCCGTTCGAGCCCGCCGAACGCGACGGCCAGCTGCTGGCCCGGGGTGCGTCCGACGATAAAGGGCAGGTGATGTTCCACACGCTGGGCATCCGGGCCTGCCTGGCGGCGGCCGGCGCCTCCGCCCCACCGGTCACCATCAAGCTGCTGATCGAGGGCGAGGAGGAGTCCGGTTCGCCCCACTTCGCCGATCTCCTGCGCGCGCGGGCCGACCGGCTCGCATGCGACGTGATCGTGGTGTCCGACACCACCATGTGGGCCGCCGACGTGCCCTCGATGTGCACTGGGTTGCGCGGCTTGGTGGGTGCCGAGATCACGCTGCGGGGCCCGGCCTCCGACCTGCATTCCGGCTCCTTCGGCGGCGGGGTGCCCAACCCGCTGCACGCGATGGCCACCCTCCTCGCCGGGCTGCATGACTCGGGCGGCCGGATCACCGTGCCCGGGTTCTACGACCGGGTCGTGCCGCTCACCCAGCAGGAGCGGGACCTGTTCGCGAGGCTGCCCTACGACGAAAAACAGTGGCTCGCCGACGCCGGGCACAGCCAGGCGGCCGCGGGCGAGGCCGGGTTCACCACGCTGGAGCGGATCTGGGCGAGGCCCACGGCCGAGGTCAACGGCATGTGGGGAGGGCACACCGGCCCGGGCGGCAAGACCATCGTGCCGCATGAGGCACACGCGAAGGTCTCGTTCCGGCTCGTCGCTGGGCAGGAGCCCGCGGAAGTCTGTGCGGGGCTGCGTGAGTACGTGGCCGCGCATACCCCACCCGGCATCGATGCGGACGTCGCGTTCGAAGGGCCCGGCGTGCGGCCGTGCTTCTCGCCGATCACATCGTCGGCGGTTCAGGCGGGCAGGCGCGCCATGGAGCGCGCGTTCGGCCGCGAGGTCTTGTTCACCAGAGAGGGTGGCAGCGGCCCCGAGGCTGACCTGACGGAGATCCTTGGCGCGCCGCTGGTGTTCGTCGCGGTCGGCCTGGACTCCGACCGTATCCACGCGCCCAACGAGAAGGCCGAGAAGGCGCTGCTGCTGAAGGGGGCGGAGGCCGCTGCGTATCTGTGGCCCGAGCTGGCGGCGCCGGACGGGCGCTGACGGCGGCGGCTTGATGGATGGTGGCATGGCGGCCGATGGGGCCGCGCCGGAGCAGGAAGCGCGCGAGGTGGCCGGTGATCTCGGCGGGTTCGTCCTTGCCCGCGGCGAGGTGGACCGGGCCAGCGCCCGGCGTGAGGACGCCGACTGGATCGCCGCCGCGTGGGCGGACGAGCGCACCCGGGTACTCGTCCTCGACGATGGTCAGGCGCTGATCCGGTTCGGCGACGGCGCTGCCGAGCTGGTGCTGGTGCCGCCCGCGCAGGCGCCGGATGGCCTGAAATTCCTGCTGGGCGTCGACGCCGACACGACCGCGTACTTCGGCCTGGCCGGCCCGGCCGGCGGGCTGAGCGCGGCCCCGCTGCCGCCCCCGGGCACGGACATGGCGCCGCCCGCACCCGGGGTACGTCCCGCCGGCCTGCGGCAGGCAGCGCTGCTGCTCGGCGACCGTGACGCCGGTCTGTTCACGCACGCCGTGGCGCTGGCCAACTGGCACGCCACGCACACCCACTGCCCGCGCTGCGGCGCTCCGACCGTGCCGGCCCCGGCCGGGCATGCGCGGCGCTGCCCGGTCGACGGCAGCGAGCACTTTCCCCGGATCGACCCGGCTGTGATCATGCTGGTGACCGACGACGAGGATCGCTGCCTGCTCGCGCGCAACCGCATGTGGCCGCCCCGCCGGGTGTCCATCCTGGCAGGCTTCGTGGAGCCGGGGGAGTCGGCGGAACAGGCCGTCGCCCGCGAGGTCAGGGAAGAGACCAGCATTGCCGTCAGCGGCATCCGGTACGTGGGCAGCCAGCCCTGGCCGATGCCGCAGAGCCTGATGCTCGGGTTTCGCGCGGAGGCCGGGCATGGACAGCAGATCAAGGTGGACAACGAGGAGATCGCCGAAGCGCGCTGGCTCACCCGTGCGCAGCTGGCCGCCGAGGTCGCGACCGGCGAGCTACTGCTGCCGCCGCCGGTGTCGATCGCGCACCGCATCATCCAGTCCTGGTACGGCGGCCCGCTCCCCGGCACCTGGTAGCCCGTCCCGGCGCTGGAACGAGGAGTACTGGGATAGGTGTGGCAGGATCAGGCCGGGGCGAGCTGGCGCACGGCCTCGGCCTCATCCACTCCGGGTGTGGGCACCACCATGAGGACCGGCGTGTCCAGGCCGCTGGCCCGGTACTGCTCCACCCGCTCCCGGCATTCGTCCGGCCGGCCGTGCACGAGCAGGTCGTCCACGACGTGATCGGGGATGGCGGCGAGTGCCCCCTTGCGGTCCCCGGCCGCCCAGGCGTCCTGCATGGGGCGCAGCACCTCGCCGCGCCCCAGCCAGACGTGGAATGCGGCGTAGACGGGGACGGTGAGGTAGGCGGTGATCAGCCGGCGGCCGATCTGGCGGGCGAGGTCGGCATCGGCGGTCGGGCAGACGAAGAGCCGGGCGATCAGCTCACAGTCCGGCCCGGCAACGGCACGAACGGCCGGCACATCCGACGGCGCGAGCCAGTTGGTGATCGCGCCATCGGCGAGGGATGCGGCCAGCCGCACCATTCCGGGCCGGAGCGCGGCGAGGGCGAGCGCGGGAGGCTTCGGCGGCGGCGGGTCCAGCCGGAAGCCGCTGATGGCGAAGCTCTCGTATTCGGCGCTTACCTTGTCCCCGGCGAGCGCCGCGCGCAGGAAAAGCAGCGTGTCTCTGGCCCGCTGGTACGGCCGGGCCAGCTCGATGCCGTTCCAGTTCTCCACGATCACCGGGGAGGATGTGCCGATGCCGAGCACGAACCGGCCGGGCGCCAGTGACGCGACGGTGGCCGCGCTCATCGCGAGCAGTGCCGGACCGCGGGTGAAGATTCCCGCGATGGCGGTCCCCAGCCGCAGGCCGTCCGCCCACTGGGCGGCCAGCGCCAGCGGGGTGAAGGCGTCGGCGCCGTTGACCTCGGCCGACCAGGCGTCGGTGTAGCCGAGGTCGGGCAGCCCGGCGACGATGCCCCGCTGCTCGTGCAGGGGCATGCTGCGGAGCGGGAGCGTCAAGCCCCATCTCGGCGTGGCTGACATCCGCGACCTCCCTGGAGTCCCCGCCCATCATGCCCTGTGCCCGGCCGTGGCGCCGCCCGGGCTGCCGGCGGAGAGGACCGGCCGGGAACTAGCATCAGAGGAGCTACGGCAGAGAGAAGGAATCCCGCCATGACCACCGGCAGCGAGCCCCGCTACGTCCAGCCGGACCTCGGCACCCGGGTCTTCAACAGCGCGGTCGCCGCGTTGACCCGGGCCGGGATCAGCGTCTGGGGGTCACGGGTGCTCGCTGTCCGCGGGCGCACGTCCGGGCAGTGGCGCACGACCCCCGTGAACCCGCTGACCCTGAACGGCGAGCGCTACCTCGTCGCGCCGCGCGGCGAGACGCAGTGGGTCCGCAACATGCGGGCCTCGGGCGGCGGCGAGCTGCGGGTGGGCCGCCGGGCCGAGCCGTTCACCGCCACCGAGCTCGCCGACGCGGACAAGCCGCCGGTGTTGCGCGCCTACCTCAAGCGCTGGAAGTTCGAGATCGGCATGTTCTTCCAGGGCGTGGGCCCCGACGCTCCCGACGCCAAGCTGCTCGAGATCGCGCCCGGCTACCCGGTCTTCAGGGTCAGCCGGCCCGGCTGAGCCGTCTGCACGAAACCGCCCCGGCCTCCTTCGGCGCTCAGCGGGTCAGGGCAAGGGTCGCGCCGGCGTCGTCCACCAGCCGGTGGTAGCCGGCCGCCGCGGGGAAGCTCTGACGGGAGCGCTGCACGCGGGCCAGCGGCCCGTCCGGGCCCGCGAGCGTGGTCCCTTCCGCGTCCACCGCGATCATGCCGCCGTCGGAGCGCAGCAGGACCGGGCCGTCGCGGCGCGCGGAGATGGCCACCCGCCCGTGGCGCAGGCCGTCGAGTACCGCATCGGGCCCGTCCCCGGCGCATTCAACCCAGGTGGTCGGCGTCCCTGGCGGCGCATCGGCGCCCGGCCGGTGCCAGTCGCTGCCGCCGACCGGGATCGCGCCAGGGTCCCACGCGAGCCACCAGGCCAGCGGCGCGGTCCAGCGCGGGTCGAGCCAGCTCCAGTGCCAGACCTCGACGAGCGGCGGCCGTCCCCGCATGGGCAGGGTCCAGCTGACGTGGCCGCCGATCGGGTGGTTGACCGAGAGCAGGCCGCCGCGCCGCTCGGTCTGCTCCAGCCAGGAGTCGGCCGGGAGGCGGAAGTCGACCCAGCCGACCTCGCCGAGCGCACCCGCGTGACCGCCGGTCGTGGTGACCTCCTGGCCGGGCACCAGGGTGATGCCGTACCTTGCCGCGGCGGCCGGAAGCTCACGGTGGTGGCTGACCGTGTTGTGATCGGTGACCGCGATGAAGTCCAGACCCAATCCGGCGGCAAAACGAGAGAGTTCGGCGACCGTCTGTGCCCCGTCCGAATGCACCGTGTGGGTGTGGAGGTCGCCGGCCAGCCACCGCCGGCCGGGACGGGCCGGCAGCCGCCTGGGCGGGGGGCGCTCCCCGGCCGGCAGCGGCGGCGGCGGCGCGGGCACCGGTTCCGGCCGCAGCTCGCCCGGCCGGCTGCTCACGTCCGCCACCAGCCGGTAGTCCACCCCCCCGGCGGGCAGCTGGTGGATGCCGATGATCACCTGCCAGGTGCCGGGGTCCAGCTCGCCGGCCAGATAACCGGGCG